>CALAKR010000113.1 GCA_937923225.1 uncultured Aquabacterium sp.
GAGGTGCTGAAACAACCTGCCACTGGCGCAGCCCCTGGGTTACCGGTACAGGTGAAAGACGTTCCGGCCCTTCACGGTCTGCTGTCGCACGCCGTGAAAGAGACACAGCGTGATACGGGCTGGTCGTCGCTCTCAGCCGTAGGCTCCTTCATCAGCAAAAACCACGCATCATTTGATCCGCGGAACTACGGCTTTAGCAAGCTCAGCGACCTGGTGCGCAAGCAACACCACTACCTGGAAGTCAAGGAGACCACAGATGCTGCAGGCTTCAATCACTTGCACATCAAGCTGAAGTAGTCCCATTTGGATGACCCAGCCTCCTCATGCGCGCGTGACTGCTTCCGGGAGGCCAAATCACGCAACTCGCTGGCGGCATTGGGTCGGGAGCGGCAAGCCATCAATACCAAGACCGGTCGTTCGCGTGACTCCATCTCGGGGGCATGAATCGAACGACTGGTGTTGAGGGTCAAGCGGTCAATCAAGTCGATGCCCGCCGAATGACTTCTTGCGGCAAACGCAGTCGGTCAGATCGCAAACATCAATGACCGAGTACAGCCTGAAGCGAGGGCAATGTCCAAAGCTTCTGTTGGCCTGCAGCCAACGGAAGCGTCGAAGGCTAGCGGAGCCTTTCATAATCAGGGCCGCCCCGCCCGTTCGAAACGCACCCCTCATCATGGATAAATTCTCGCTGCAACAGCAGGTGCTGGACCGGCTTGCCGAAGATCTGCGGCAAGCCGAACAGGCAGCGCGGGCGGCCCATGAAACGGCGATTCACGAAGAAAACATCGCCGAAAACAAATACGACACATTGGGGCTGGAAGCCGCCTACCTGGCCACGGGCCAGGCTCGCCGCGCCGAAGCCATCCGTCAGACAATGGCCCATTGGCGCCAGTTCCACCCGCACCCCTACGACGCCAGCAAAGGCATACAGCTCGGCGCGTTGGTCTGCCTGGTCGATGCCGAGGGCAAGCAGCAACAGCTCTTCCTGGGCCCGGCTGGGGGCAGCATGACCTTGGTCCGCAGCGGCGCTCAGCTGGTTCAGGTCATCAGCACCGAAGCCCCTTTGAGCAGGGCCCTGCTGGGCAAATGCGAGGGTGACGAGGTATCGATACAGGTCGCTGCAACCCGGCAGCAGTTCGAGGTGCTGCGGGTTCATTGAGCCGCGAGCAAGCTCATGCCTTGGCCCTCACCTTGGTCATCAAGGCATGGTCAAGTCCAAGCCGAGCATCCTGCCAAAGTAGAAGGTGATGAAGAGCAAGGCCAGTAGCACCAGCACGAAGACAGCGGCCACTTTGGCGCCCGTGCGCAGTACCGCGCTCGGCGCCTGCTTTCCCTTGCCCTTTCGCCCTTGGTCGTAATGCCATTTGATGGCGAAGAACATGCCCGTGCCCAGCACGAGCGTCTTGAACACGATGAAGACTGTAGGGAACCAATCCATCCTTGGAACTTTGCCAGACTCCCTGGCTTGATACCAGATTCAGTTTTCTGAAAAAACTGCGTATCAGATGGGGTGTGCTGGTATGGTGTGTCACCCCCATCAGACGCCCGTTCATGAAGCGCTACGAAGTCCTTGCCGATGAGCTTGCCGAGTCCATCGCGCAGGGGCGGATACGCGCAGGGGAGCGGCTTCCGTCAGTGCGGGCCACCTGCCAGAGCAGAGGCGTCAGCCCGTCCACCGTGTTCCAGGCCTACTACCTGCTGGAGGCGCGCGGGCTGATCGAGGCGCGGCCGCGGTCGGGGTACTTCGTCAGCCGTGCCGTGGGCAAGCATCCGGAGCCTGAGCCGTCTGCGCCTGCCGCCGCCGGTCGCTCGGTCGAGATCACGGAGCTTGTCTTCCAGGTGCTGGGCCACGCGAAGAACCGCGCGCTGGTGCCGATGGGGTCGGCCTTTCCGAGCCCTGCGCTGTTTCCGCTGCCCAAGTTGGCGCTCTCCATGGGCAAAGCGATGCGGCGCCTCGACCCTTGGCAAACCGTGGAAGACCTGTCACCGGGCAGCGCTGAGCTGCGTCGGCAGATCGCCATGCGCTATCTGGCGATGGGCTGCGGTGTTGACGCGGAAGAGATCGTCATCACGAACGGGGCGATGGAAGCGCTCAACCTTTGCCTGGAGGTGGTGACCGAGCCGGGTGATCTGGTCGCGGTGGAGTCACCGACCTTCTATGCGGCCCTGCAGGCGCTTGAGCGCCGCAAGCTGCGTGCAGTCGAGGTGGCCACCCATCCGCGCACCGGTATCGACGTCAATGCGCTGGCGGCTGTCATGGCCGAGCATCCGGTCAAGGCCTGCTGGCTGATGCCGAACTTCCAGAACCCCCTCGGCAGCCTGATGCCGGATGCGGCCAAGCAGGCGCTGGTCGAACTGCTGGCCAAGCACAACGTGCCGCTGATCGAGGACGATGTGTACGGAGAGCTCTACTTTGGCACCAGGCGCCCGAGGCCGGCCAAGGCCTGGGACCGCAACGGCCTGGTGATGCACTGCAGCTCGTTCTCCAAGACCCTGGCGCCAGGCTATCGAGTCGGCTGGACCGCGGCGGGTCGGTTCACGGCCGAGGTGGCGAAGCGCAAGCTGATGAGTTCGCTGGCGGCGCCTGTGCCATCCCAGGAAGGGCTCAGCGAGTACCTACGCCACGGCGGCTACGACCGGCACCTCCGCCAGTTGCGCGGGCTGCTGGCGCAGCAACAGCACCAGGTGCTGCGCAGCATCGCCAAGCACTTCCCCGCGGGCACGAAGGTCACGCGGCCAGAGGGCGGCTACTTCGCCTGGGTGGAGCTGCCGCCCAGCGTCAATGCGCTGGAGCTGCATCGCCTGGCGCTCTCGCATGATGTGAGCCTTGCACCTGGCCAGCTCTTTTCCGCAGCCAAGGGCTTCACGCACCACATGCGCGTCAACTTTGGTCACCCAGACCACAAGGATTTCGAGTCGGCGCTGCAAACCGTTGGGGCCATCGCCAAAGCGCTGGTCTAAGTAGCGCTTCCGGCCGGCAGGAACATGGCCTGCAGATCGCTCAGGAAATCCAGGCCGCGCGCCGTTGGCCAGGCACGTTGCAGATCACGCGCGATCAGGCCTTTGGCCTCGGCCTCGGCCAGCGGACGCTGGATGGCGGCCATGGTCAGGCCGGTGCGCTCGGCGAAGCGGGCCAGCTCGAAGCCATCCTTCAGGCGCAGGCTGTTGAGCATGAACTCGAAGGGGCGCGCGTCCAGCGGGATGTCGTGCTCGTTGGACAGGGCCTGGCCTTGCAAGGCCTTGTCCATGTAGGTGGCCGGTTCGCGCCAGCGCACCTGGCGCACGATGCGCTCCGGGAAACTCAGCTTGCCGTGCGCGCCCGCGCCGATGCCCAGGTAATCGCCGAACTGCCAGTAGTTCAGGTTGTGCTGGCACTGGTGGCTGGGCTGCGCAAACGCCGAGACCTCGTAGCGGCGCAGCCCGGCGGCTTCGGTCGCTTCGATCAGGTGATCGAGCATGTCGAAGGCCGTGTCGTCATCAGGCATATCACGCGGAGGCTGCGTGGCGAAGCGGGTGTTGGGCTCCAGCGTGAGGTGATAGAGCGACAGGTGCGGCGGCTTGAAGGCCAGCGCCTGCTGCACATCGCGCTGCAACTCGGCCAGGCTCTGGCCCGGCAGTGCGTACATCAGGTCGATGTTGAAGGTCTCGAAGGCGATGCGGGCTTCTTCGATCGCGGCGCGGGCCTGATCGCTGTTGTGCACGCGGCCCAGGGCCTTGAGCTTGGCATCGTCAAAGCTCTGCACGCCGATGGACAGGCGGTTCACGCCCGCCTCGCGGAAGCCCTTGAAGCGGTCTTTCTCGAAGGTGCCGGGGTTGGCCTCCAGCGTGATCTCGCAGCCGGCTTCCAGCGGCAGGCGCGCGCGGATGTCGGCCAGCAGGCGGTCGATGCTGGCAGGCGAGAACAGGCTGGGTGTGCCGCCGCCGATGAAAATGGTGTGCACGCGCCGGCCCCAGATCAGCGGCAGGCTGGATTCGAGGTCGGCGATCAGGGCATCGAGGTAGCGGGATTCGGGCAGCTGGGTCGCGCCATCACCGCGGGTGAACTCGTGCGAGTTGAAGTCGCAGTAGGGACACTTCTGCAGGCACCATGGCAGGTGCACATACAGCGACAGCGGCGGCAGCGCGGCCAGGTGGCCGGGCCGGGAGAGTGTGATCACGCGCGCAGGCCCCAGTGCAGGGCCATCAGCTCGCGCATGCGGCGGCAGGCGATGGCGCGGTGGCTGATGGCGTTCTTCTGTTCAGCGCTCATCTCGGCTGCGGTGCAGCCGTGATCCGGCAGCCACAGCAGCGGGTCGTAGCCGAAGCCTTCGGTGCCACGCCCGCCGGATTCGACCAGTTGCCCGGCCCAGTGGCCTTCGGCGATCAGCGGTTCCGGATCCTCGGCATGGCGCACGGCCACCAGCAGGCAGGTGAAGTGCGCATGGCGCTCGGTCTTGCCCTGCATGGTTTCCAGCAGCAGCGCGTTGTTGGCGGCATCGGCCGCCTCGCGCGGCACGCCGGCGGGGTGGCGGCCGGCATCCTGCGCATAGCGGGCTGAACGCACGCCCGGCAGGCCGCCCAGGGCGCGCACGCACAGGCCCGAGTCATCGGCGATGGCGGCGCCACCGCCCACCTGCGCGGCATGGCGCGCCTTGGCCAGCGCGTTCTCCACGAAGGTGATGTGCGGCTCTTCCGCCTCAGGGATGCCCAGGGCGCCCTGGTTGATCAGGTCCAGCCCCAAAGGGCCCAGCAGCGGCTGCAGCTCGCGCAGTTTCTTGGCGTTGTTGGAGGCCAGGATCAGGCGCAGGTGGGGCGTCATGGGCGGGTCTCTTTCGGGGGGGCGGGCGTGGAAGTGTGAGCGATCAGGCGGCCAGCGGCTGCTTCAGGGCTTCCTGCTGGCGTTGTACCAGTTCGCGGATGCCCTTGTCAGCCAGGGCCAGCAGCTGGTCCATCTCGGCGCGTGTGAAAGCCACGCCTTCGGCCGTGCCCTGCACCTCGACGAAGTGGCCGGCGCCGGTCATCACCACGTTCATGTCGGTGTCGCAGGCCGAATCTTCGATGTATTCCAGGTCGAGCAGCGGCGTGCCTTCGACGATGCCCACGCTGATGGCGGCGATGCTGTCCTTGACCGGGCTGGCGGTGATCTTGCCCTGGGCCAGCAGCCAGTTCACGGCGTCCATGGCGGCCACGTAGGCGCCGGTGATGGCGGCGGTGCGGGTGCCGCCATCGGCCTGGATCACGTCGCAGTCGAGGTGGATGGTGCGTTCGCCCAGCTTGCTCAGGTCGAACACGGCGCGCAGCGAGCGGCCGATCAGGCGCTGGATCTCCTGCGTGCGGCCGCTTTGCTTGCCTCGGGCGGCCTCGCGGTCGCTGCGGGTGTGGGTGGAGCGGGGCAGCATGCCGTACTCGGCGGTGACCCAGCCCTCGCCGCTGCCACGCTTGTGCGGCGGCACGCGCTCTTCCACGGAGGCGGTGCACAGCACCTTGGTGTCGCCGAACGCGATCAGCACGGAGCCTTCGGCATGCTTGGTGTAGCCGCGGGTGATGGTGAGCGGACGCAGGGCGTCGGTGGCGCGGGCTTGAGGGCGTTGGTAGGCCATGGTGATCCTGGGAGAGCTGGAAAGGGTGCGAGGGAAAAACAAAATCCGGTCGCGAGGACCGGATTTTAGAGGGTGGGGTGCCGCGAGCCTGTGGGCGGGGGCACTCAGGTCTTCTTGGTGGCGGCCTGCGAGGAGCGGCGGATGGCTTCGTTGATCTCGCGGATGGAGCGTTCGATCTCGGCCTCGTCCAGGTCGTCGGAATCGGCGGCTTCGCCGGGGCCGGCACCGCCCACGCTGGCCTGGATGGTGGAGGCGAAGACCTCGTCGCCCAGGGCTTCGGTGGAGACGCTGGCCGGCTCTTCATTGAGGGCCGATTCCCACTCCATGGCCAGCACGGTGACGTTGTCGCACTTGGGGCCGCCGTTGCGCAGGGCTTCCTCGACCAGCTCGGGCACGGCATCCGAGATGGTGCGCGTGGCCAGATGGCGGGTGATCACGTCGTCTTCGACCGTGCCCCACAGGCCGTCGGAGCACAGCAGCAGGCGATCGCCCTCCTGCAGCAGCAGCGGGCCGGCGGTGTCGACCACGGGTTTGCCGGGGCTGCCCAAGCAGGTGAACAGCACGTTGCGGTTGTAGCGCTCGACCATGGGCACCACGGTGGACAGCGTGTCCTGCAGCTCGGCGTAGGAGTGATCACGTGTGCGGGCGATGAGCTTGTCGCCGCGGACCATGTACAGGCGCGAATCGCCGCAGTGGGCCCAGTAGGCGGTGTTGCCCTGGAGGATGCAGGCCACGATGGTGGTGCGTGGCGTGTCGATCAGGCCCTTCTCGCTGGCGTAGCGCAGGAGCTGGTGGTGACCGGCCATGATGGCTTCCTGCAGGAAGCGCAGCGGATCCGCCAGATTGGGGCGCGCGTCGCGCTGGAACAGGGCGGCGATGGTCTGCAGGGCCAGCTGCGAGGCGACTTCGCCCTCGGGGTGGCCGCCCATGCCATCGGCGAGCGCGAACAGGCCGGACTCCCGCGTGTAGCAGTAGCCCATGCGGTCTTCGTTCTTTTCGCGGCCGCCCTTGCGGCTGACCTGGTAGACAGAGAACCTCATGCCTTCGTGCCCGATTTCAGATTCTCAAGCTGCAATTTGACGCGTTCGGAGAAACTCAGTTTGGTGTAGCGGCGTTCGGTCTCGCGGGCCAATTCTTTCTGCAATGCAAAAACACTCTGAGGCCGAGCCAGCGGGTCCAGCGACATGCACCATTCCGTCACTTCCAACAGATTGTCAGAATAGACATTGCGCAGTCGCGAGAGTGACAAGCTTAAACGGTCCTTTTCCAAACGCTGAGGGGCGTCATTGGGCGGATAACCCTGCATGCATGCATAAATACACGCTCCGATCGCATAAATGTCGGTCCAGGGGCCGAGCGACCCATCCCGGCGGTACATCTCGGGGGCGGCGAAGCCCGGCGTGTACATCGGGCGGATGAAATTGCCCTCTTTGGACAACACCTCGCGGGCCGCGCCGAAATCCAGCAGCACCGCCTTGTTGTCGTTGGTGATGAAGATGTTGGCCGGCTTGATGTCCAGGTGCAGCATCTTGTGCTGGTGCACGATGCGCAGGCCGCGCAGGATCTCGTCGAAGAGGCTGCGGATGGTCGATTCGCGAAAGACCTTGTCGCGCTTGAGATCACGCGCAGTGACGATGAAGTCCTGCAGGGTGTCGCCCTGCAGGTAGTTCATCACCATGTAGACGGTTTCGTTCTCGCGGAAGAAGTTGAGCACCGAGACCACGCTGGGGTGCGAGATCTGCGCCAGCGAGCGGCCTTCTTCGAAGAAGCTTTTCAGGCCCAGTCGGTACAGCGGCTGCTTGTCGGGCTTGACGCGGGGGATCAGCTCACCGGGGGCACGTTCTGCCAGCGAGGCGGGCAGGTATTCCTTCAAGGCCACCAGGCGCTTGTCGGGGTCTTCGGCGAGGTACACCACACCAAAACCACCGGCCGCCAGCTTGCGCACGACCGAGTAGCCACCCACGACGGTGCCCGAAGGCAACGGAGCGGGTTTCGGCTTTGACATAATCAGGTTTTATATGCTGTGAAAGGTGCCATGTCAGTCTACAGTATGACCGGCTATGCCAGCGCCGTGGCGTCGGTGGCAGACCACGTCGGTGAAAACACCGAGGATTCCGCCACGCACGGTACGGCACATGGTGGCGCGCGCCATGCCGCTGCCGACGGCAGCGTGGGGGCCGAACTGCGCTCCGTCAACAGCCGCTTCCTGGATCTGAGCTTCAAGATGCCGGATGAGTTCCGGGCGCT
>CALAKR010000114.1 GCA_937923225.1 uncultured Aquabacterium sp.
ACGTGTCCGACTTCATGCACGTGATGGACAGCGATCTGGCGCCCATCGTGGGCCAGCAGGTGACCTTGTCAGCCGCCAATGCCACAGCCGCCGGCGCCCGCGTCAGCCTGCTGATCCAGCGCGCCCGCACGGCCTTCGTCTCCAAGGAGCTGGGCGGCGCCGTGACCGAGTGCGATCTGGTCGCACAGGTGGTCGAGGCAGGCGTTCGGCGCGGCTATGTCTACGAGGTGGCCAGCAGCAGCTTCGTGGCCGCAGATGGCAGCCGCCGCACGGATGCCGCGTTGCGGGCCCTGGGCAGCACGGCCGGCCAGGAGGTCACCTACACCTGCACACCGCCCGGCTCGGGCAAACGCATCGCGTACAACAGCTGACCAAGTCATGGGCCGAATGGCTCATGTGTACGTCACCTGCCTGTTTTATGAGCAACCCAGCGGCCTTCCCAGGGGGAAGGCCGCTTGTCCTTGGCTTGATCACAAACTTGTCCACAGGATTCGTGGACAACTCCACACCGCCAGGTATCACACCCTGAGCAGCCCCCGAAAGCCCCGGGCCGCGTAGTACGACTGCACCCCGTTGTGGTACGTGAAGACCTGGCCATAGCGCCGGTCACAGAACAGCGCCCCGCCCTGCGCGCGGACATCGCTCGGCGTGGCGATCCAGCTGGACGTCTTCAGGTCGAATTCGCCCAGCGTCTGCAAATGCCGGTACCTCGCCTCGGTGAGCAGTTCGATGCCTATCGCCTCGGCCATTTCCACCGCGCTCGATTCGGGGCGATGCTCCTTGCGCGCCAGGCGTGCCTGGCCGTCGTAGCAGGTGCTGCGGCGCCCCGCGGGGCTTTCTGCCGCGCAATCGCAGAACAGCAGATGGCCTGAGGCCTCGTCCTGGCCGATGACGTCTGGCTCGCCACCGGTGGCCTCCATCTGCTGCAGCGCAGAGAGCGCCTTGCGGTCCTTGGCCAGACGGGCCGCCACCGCGGCCCAGGCGATGCCTGCATGGCGCGGCATGTGCGCCTCGAACCGAGCCTGGAGCACCTGGATCAGTTCCCCAGAGTCCTTCTGATGCTTGGCCATGTGCCAGCCCTCCACAAGGTAGTCATGGTGATCGATGGAAACCGAGATCATGCCCCTCACACCCCAGGCTACACCGCCAACAGTGTTGCAGCCGCCCCACGCCCACAAAAGAGAATGAGAATAATTATCACCATTCATTAGAATGGCCGCTTTTCTAACCATGCGCGCCCGGCATCCACCCGAACAGGCCGCCTTGACCGCTCTGGTCTACCCGCCAAAGATCATGTCCACCCTCTCATCCGTCCACGCAGTTTCTCCTCGGCTGATTGCCAAACTGATCCCCATCGCATCTGCGGCTTGCATGTGCTGTACCGCGTGGGCGCAGGAAGTCCAGGCTGAAGAATCCCTGCCCGCCATCTCGGTAAAGGCTTCCCGCAATCCGCTGGACGCATGGGACACCTCACGCTCCACAGGTGCGGCCAAGACATCGATCGGTCTGCCCCTGACGCCTCGGGAAACGCCCCAATCGGTGAGCACGGTCACACGCGAGCAGATCGAGCAACGCTCGCTCACCAGCGTGGACGCTGTGCTGCGTGGCACCACGGGCGTCCATGTGAGCTTCTATGACACCCAGCGCCCGCTGTACTACTCGCGCGGCTTCCTGATCACCGACTTCCAGGTCGATGGCCTGCCCACCTTCAGCAGCAGCACCAACCAGGAATTCGACACCGCCATCTATGAACGTGTCGAGATCGTGCGCGGCGCCAACGGCATCCTGACCGGCGTGGGCACGCCCTCGGCCACCATCAACCTGATCCGCAAGCGCCCGACGCGCACCTTCGGCGGCACGGCCTCCGTCACGGTGGGCAGCTGGGACTACTACCGCGGTGAAGTCGACCTGAATGTGCCGCTGAACGAAGACGGCAGCGTGCGCAGCCGCTGGGTGGTGGCACCGCAGAAGCGCCACAGCTTCCGTGACCGATATGAGGAAGACAAGTACGCCTTGCTCGGTGTGGTCGAAGCCGATCTGGGTCGCGATACCGTGGTCTCTGTGGGCTATCAACGCCAAAAGAACGATCCCAAGGCCGGCATCTGGGGCGCCATCCCGCGCTTCAACTCCGATGGCGGATTGGCTGATCTGCCCCGGTCGATCAGCTTCTCGCCCGACTGGACGCGCTGGTCACGCGAGTCAGGTACGGTCTTCGCCACGCTCGAGCATCAGCTCAATCAGGACTGGTCGCTGGCGGCCAGCCTGAACCACACGGAAGGCAAGACATTCAGCTTGCGGACCTACGGGTATGGCATCACGTCAGGCAGCGCGCCCTTCCCTGATCGGACGACCGGCACGGGCGTGAAACTTTATGCATCGGTCAGCGGGGCCTACGAGACGCAAGACACGCTGGATGCACGCCTGTCTGGTCAGATCAGCCTTGGTGGGCGCAAGCATGATGTCTTCGTGGGCTTCAGCAGCCTTCGCACCAACACGCAAAACAACACGTACAGCAGCCTCGGCAGCTACGCTTACAGCATTCCCAACGTATATGCGTGGGATGGCTCTGCGCCACGTCCTGCCTATAGCCGTACCGGTGCCTTCAACGAGCAGCAAACAAGTCAGGATGCCATCTACGGCTCAGCCCGTTGGCGTCTGGCTGACTCCCTATCCCTGTTGACAGGCGTCCGATTCACCAACTGGCGTCGTCATACTGACTACTACGGCATCAACGGGGTCCGCACCAACATCACGACCACGGAGAGGCAAAAGCAATCCGTGGCCAAAGAACCCACGCCATACATCGGCGTTGTGTACGACCTCAACGAGCACCTGTCGGCCTACGCAAGCCACACCGGCATTTTCAACCCGCAGAACTACAAGGACCGCAACAACAAGCCGCTGGACCCGGTCAAGGGAACCAGCAATGAGCTCGGACTCAAGGGCGAGTGGCCTGATCAAGGCCTGTCCGGATCCTTCGCCTTCTTCGAGGTGAAGCAGGACAACTACGCCGTGCGTGACAGCTCCGTGCCACCCAATACATTGGACAACGGCACCGCGTCGGCCTATGTGGGCATCAACGGCACGAAGTCCTTCGGCTGGGAAGCAGACATTGCCGCGCGCCTGGCTTCCAACTGGCATGCGACAGCCGGTGTCACCCGGGTCAAGACCACCCGAAATGCCCTCGACTTGACCTACGCCAACCTGCCCGAATGGCTGGTCAAGCTGGGTACGCAGTACCGCCCAATTCAGCCGCTTGAGCTTGGCGCTCAACTGCTGTGGCAGGGCCGTATGGACGCGGTCAATGTGCCCAGCCCCTCTGGTCCTACCAGGGTGACGCAATCCCCCTTCGGCCTGCTCAACCTCAACGCCAGCTGGCGCTTCACCGAATCCACCAGCGTCAACCTGGCTGTGACCAACGCGCTCGACAAGACCTATTGGGCAACGCTGGACTACGCCAACTATGGTGAACCACGCTTCATCAGCCTAACGCTGCGCACCCGCTTCTGACATGTACCCAGGCTTTCACGCCTGGCGCTCGTTCTGCGGCACCTGCGCTGGTTGGCGTCTATTTTGTATCCAGTCCCGCGCAGAATCCTCCCACCTCGGACAGGTGGGGGCGCCACGCCCTGGACAGACCGCCTGCACTTGCAGGGGCTGGCGCTCGGTTGAGATGCGGCTGATTAATCCCGCTCAATGAAGGTGACCGGCAACAATGGCTTGCGCTGGTCAACGATGAGCAGCAAGGCTTCCCCATTTCGGATGAAGCGCCCGGAGCAGATCGCCTCACGGCCGTTGCCGCACACGATCTCAGGAAACTGCTTGTAGACCACGGCCGAGCGCTGACCGGTGGCATCCCTGCTGCCATCGATCCGCCAGCTGGCCGCAAGCAGTGTCGAGCGCGCCTTTGCATAGCTCATTCCCGGGTCGACGCCCCAGCCTTCTGCAGATTGGGATTTGACGGCAGTGCTGAAAAGGCTCGTTGCCAGGCAAATGACCAGAGCAGTTGATGTTCTGAAGCGGTTCATGATGGCTTGCATGGCAGTGAATTTGCCAAGGCTATGGTTGACGCAGATGCGCATAGGCATAGGCAGCACTGCCTGCAAGAAGGCAGACAAGCGCCAGGATGTCCACAACCACCACTCTGGACACCTGTAGGTTGTACTGCCCAACGCTTGAAGCAATGTACAGGAACGAGGTGACACTGAGCAGGCCGAGCGCAAAGGCCAAGGGCTGCATCGCGGGCTTGACGATCGACAGGATCATGACCCCACCGATCAGGCCAAACATCACTGCGCGGTGACGCAGGAGGATTGCCAAATTGGGTTCGGTGACAGGCACGCCGTACAAGGCGAACAACCTCTCGGTACCCAGTACGCCAGCAACCGGCAACAGGTGGATGACACCACCAGCCAATAAAGTGAATGCAATGAAGTAGCGCATTGTCTGCTCCGGGCAAAGACGACGATGTTTTCTATCATCTCGACTCTGCCTGTCGCAATGACTTCAGAGGTAAGCAATGGCCTCTTCATGCACTTGACTGAGGGACGCATGCGAGCGAATCAATCTGCAACGTGGAACTGTGACAGGTGATTTGCCAGATGCATCGCATGGGCCAGCTCATACTCGCTCTTGCTGAGGGCGCCATAGGCAAAATGGGGCTGAAAAGGGTTACGCCATGCTCGGAAGTTTGCAATCGACAATCTGACGCGTTGCAATGCGGCGGCAAGATCCGATTCAACGGCGAGCGGGGGGGCGCCCGGGATTGGCTCTGACAAGTCGTGTGTCATACGACCGCGCAAAGAGAACACCTCCAATGCAGCGGCGCCAACAGTGCTTTGAAAGAGCTGCGATTTGGACTGCGGAAAGCCACTCATCGAATACTCGATGCTTTGAGCGCAATGCTCCAAGGTTTGGGCCAGGGACCAAGTGGCTCCTGAAGTTGCCCCCTTCGCGCTGGATAAAGCGTTGATTTCATCTTCTGCGGCAGCAAGGGACAAGAGTGTCAGTTGCCGAGCATTGGCGTCGCAGCCACTCAGGCCGCCCAAGACGCCAAGAGATGGCAGCCCCATGGTGGAGATCAGCACTGCGCGCCGGGAAAGGTCAATGTTTGAGGGCATGGGCAATATGCGTTTGATTGGAGCGGAGCCGCCTGTCGTAGCTGAAGCAGTTGGCAGCCACCTGCTTTCAACGTCCAACAAAGACCGGGATGAAGTTTGCCTGCGGCGCCCGTACGCCCACGATCAACTTGTCGGAGACCATCTGCCCGCTGTTTTTGTCTTCGATCCACATGGCTGCGAATTGCTTGTCTTGCATGATCGACTTTGCGACCAGTTGCGCACCGGATTTAACATCGACCTTGAACATCACCTGGCTGAAGAATGATCCTTGCGACAGCGCGACCTGGATCGTCCTGCTCCCAGAAGCAAGCGGCACTGCCGTGGCAAAAGCGTCCTTGCGCCCCTTGACGGATTGGCCGTCGATGGACAAAAGCCAT
>CALAKR010000115.1 GCA_937923225.1 uncultured Aquabacterium sp.
GCCGTGTACCCCACTGCCTGCTTCGGTTTCGCCGCGCGACCCACAAACACAACGCACCCTTCACCCAGCAAAACTGGCTGCCAAAGAGGACAACCCCATGAGCGCCGTCGCCCTAGCCATCGAACCCCAGGTGCCGCCACAAGAGGCCGCCAAGGCCCGACCTCACGTCACCGTCCGGGGCCTGTGCAAATCCTTCGCCGGCAAGCCCCTCTACACCGACTTCAACCTCGACCTGCCTCGCAGCAAGATCGTGTCGATCTTCGGGCCCAACGGCTGCGGCAAGTCCACCCTGATGAACATGATCGCGGGCCTGATCCCTCTGGACAAGGGCGAGATCCTCTTCGACGGCAAGACGCTGAAGGAGACCAAGATCGGCTACGTGTTCCAGAACTACCGCGATGCGCTGTTCCCGTGGATCACGGCGCGCGACAACATCGCCTATCCGCTGCGCCGCCAGGGTATGAAGGAGGCCGAGGTCCAGGCCCGCGTGGACGAGCTGATCAAGCTGTTCGAGATCCGCTTCGACCTGGCGCGCTACCCGTACGAGCTTTCCGGTGGCCAGCAGCAGACGGTGTGCATCATGCGCGCGCTGGCCCCCAGCCCCGAGGTGATGTTCCTGGATGAGCCCTTCTCCGCGCTGGACTTCGAGATGACGCTGTTCATCCGCGAGAAGCTGCAGGAGGCGCATGTCACCACGGGCGTGACCATGGTGATCGTCTCGCACGATCTGGAAGACGCCGTGTTCCTCGCCGACGAGATCCTGCTGCTCACGCGCCGGCCCACCAGCATCGCCGAGATCGTGCCTTTCACGCTGGCGCGCCCGCGCGTGCCCGAGACCATGTCCGATCCGGAGTTCGTGCGCGTGAAGGCGCGCACGCTCGAAGTCTTCCGGCGCGAGATGAAAGCCTGAGAAGGAGTTCAGCATGACGGCCCCGCTCGATCCAGTCCCCCCGAAAACAGGCGCCCTGGCCCTGTCCACCTACCAGCTCACCAAGCGCTTCGGCAGCTTCACCGCGCTGGATGCCGTCTCCATCGACGTGCGCCCCGGCACCGTGCACGCGCTGCTGGGCGAGAACGGCGCGGGCAAGAGCACGCTGGTCAAGGCCGTGGTGGGCTACCACCAGGCCGAGGAAGGCTCGGTGCTGATCGACGGCCGCGAGCATGCCATCACCTCGCCGGTGGTGGCGCGCAACCTGGGCATCGGCATGGTCTACCAGCACTTCACCGTGGTGCCCGGCATGACGGTGGCCGAGAACCTGCTGCTGGCGCGCGGCACCTTGCCAGCCATCGTGCCCTGGAACCAGGTGCGTGAAGAGCTGTCGCAGTTCATGGCGACCACGCCCTTCAAGCTGGACCTGGACGCGCGCCCGATGGACCTGTCCGCCGGCGAGAAGCAGAAGCTCGAAATCCTCAAACAGCTCTACCTCAAGCCGCGTCTGCTGATCCTGGACGAGCCCACCTCGGTGCTGACCCCGCAAGAGGCCGACGAGGTGCTGGGCCTGCTACGCGACCGTGCGCACGCGGGCGAGACCTCCATCATCATGATCACGCACAAGTTCCGTGAAGTGATGGATGTGGCCGACGACGTGAGCGTGCTGCGCCGCGGCGCACTGATGACCAGCGTGCGCGTGGCCGACACCACCCCGGCTGAACTGGCCGCCGCCATGGTGGGCGAGGCCAGCGCCGCCAAGGCCGACACCGTGCCGCAAGCAGCGGAGCACGAGTCCCCCGCGATGGCCGAGGTGCTGGACGACAGCGGTGCCACGCATGCCGAGGCCGCACCTGTGCACGAAGCGCCCACCGGCCCCGCCGTGCTGCGCGTGAGCAAGCTGTGCGTTGGCGGCGACCGTGGCGAGCGCGCCGTGCACGACCTGAGCCTGGAAGTGTGCAAGGGCGAGATCCTGGGCATTGCCGGCGTGTCGGGCAATGGCCAGCGCGAGCTGATGGAGTCGCTCGTCGGCCAGCGTGAACGCGAGGCTGGCGAGGTGCACATCGGCAACGAGCGCTACCTGGCCAAGCGCGCGCAGAACCAGCGCCTGAACGTGCGCAGCCTGCCCGAAGAGCCGCTGCGCAACGCCTGCGTGGGCGAGCTCAGCGTGGCGCTCAACATGGGCCTGCGCCGCTTCGACCAGGCGCCTGTGTCGCGCCTGGGCTGGATGAGCCCGAGCGTGCTGCGCGAGAGCGCCCGCCGCCTGATCGCCGAATACCGCGTGAAGACGCAGGGCGAGAACGCGCCGATCAAGTCGCTCTCCGGCGGCAACGTGCAGCGTGCCGTGCTGGCCCGCGAACTCGAAGGCCAGGTGGATGTGCTGCTGGTGTCCAACCCCGTGTTCGGCCTGGACTTCGCCGCCGTGGCCGAAATCCATTCCCGCATCCGCAAGGTGCGCGACGCCGGTGGCGCCGTGCTGCTGGTCAGCGAAGACCTGGACGAGCTGCTCAAGCTGGCCGACCGCATCGTGGTGATGAGCGAAGGCCGCCTGGTGCATGAATGCCAGGCCAAGGGGGCCGATCGCCGCGTGCTGGGCGCTTTCATGGCCGGTGGTCACCACCACGACCATGACGAGGCCTCTGAAGGCGGACCGCCCGATCAACCCACACGCAAGAGCACATCCACCATGCCTGGCGGCACCGCGATCGAGGTGGCCGCATGAGCGCTGAACTCGCCACCACCCAATCGCTGC
Source organism: uncultured Aquabacterium sp. (assembly GCA_937923225.1). Classification (GTDB taxonomy): domain Bacteria; phylum Pseudomonadota; class Gammaproteobacteria; order Burkholderiales; family Burkholderiaceae_C; genus Aquabacterium. The sequence goes on from CALAKR010000115.1 coordinate 2,682, forward strand.
TCAAGCCCCGTGCCGTGGCCGCTCAGCCCTTCGACTACCCCTTCGCCATCGGCAAGACGGCGCTCGTCATCATCGACATGCAGCGTGATTTCGTCGAGCCCGGCGGCTTCGGTGAAACGCTGGGCAACGACGTGTCGCTGCTGCAGGCCATCGTGCCCACGGTGCGCCGCGTGCTCGAAGCCTGGCGCGCCGTCGGCGGCTTCGTCGTGCACACGCGTGAATCGCACGCGCCGGATCTGTCCGACTGCCCGCCCGCCAAGCGTCTGCGCGGCGCGCCCACCCTGCGCATCGGTGACCAAGGCCCCATGGGCCGCATCCTGATCGCGGGCGAGCCGGGCAACGCCATCATCGACGATCTGGCCCCCATCGACGGCGAGCTCGTCATCGACAAGCCCGGCAAGGGCGCTTTCTACGCCACGGGCCTGACCGACGAGCTCACCGCGCGCGGCATCACGCACCTGGTCGTGATGGGCGTGACCACCGAGGTCTGCGTGCAGACCACCATGCGCGAGGCCAACGACCGCGGCTATGACTGCCTGCTGGTCGAGGACGGCACCGAGAGCTACTTCCCAGCCTTCAAGGAGGCGACCCTCGCCATGATCCGCGCGCAGGGCGCCATCGTGGGCTGGACGGCCCCGGCCGAAGCGTTGATCGCCTCCCTCGTCGATTGACGCTGCACCGGCCAACACACGCCATACGACCCACAACACCACACGCTGATGACGATGCTTTCCCAAGCCGACTCCACCAAGCCCTTCACCATCGCGGCGCTGCTGGCCGCCTACCGTGAAGGCCGCACCACGCCGGCCGAGGTGCTGGCCCCCTTCATCGCGCTGGCCGGCAAGCCGGAAGCCATTGCGCCGGCCGATCCCACCTTCATCAGCCGCGCCACCGAGGCGCAGTTGCTCGAACAGCTCAAGCGCCTCGAAGGCCAGTCGCCCGACACACTGCCCTTGTTCGGCATCCCCTTCGCGGTCAAGGACAACATCGACGTGGCCGGCATGTCCACCACCGCCGCCTGCCCGGCCTTCGCCTTCACGCCCGAGCGCTCGGCCACCGTGGTGCAGCGCCTGGTGGACGCGGGCGCCATCGTTGTCGGCAAGACCAACCTGGACCAGTTCGCCACTGGCCTGGTCGGCGCACGCTCGCCCTATGGCGCACCATCCAGCACCTTCAGTGACAAGCACGTCAGCGGCGGTTCCAGCTCCGGCTCGGCCGTGGCCGTGGCACGTGGCGAGGTCTGTTTCGCCCTGGGCACCGACACCGCCGGCTCCGGCCGCGTGCCCGCCGGCTTCAACAACCTGGTGGGCCTCAAGCCCACGCCGGGCCTGGCCCCCACCACCGGCGTGCTGCCCGCCTGCCTCACGCTCGATTGCGTGTCCATCTTCGCGCTCACCGCGACCGACGCCGCCCGCGTGTTGGCCGTGATGGAAGGCCCCGAGGCGGGGGCCCCCGTGTTCAACACCTTCACCTTGCAGCCGCCGCGCTGGCCCAGCCAGCAGGCCCTGCGCGTGGGCGTGCCCACTGCGCCGGAGTTCTTTGGCGATGAGGCCTATGCCCACGCGTTCGAGCAGGCCAAGGCCCAGTGGGCCGACCTGAAGGATGCCGAAGGCCGCCCCTGGCGCGTCGAGTTCGTGCCGGTGGACCTGACGCCCTTCCTGGCCATTGCCCGCCTGCTGTACGAAGGCCCCTGGGTGGCCGAGCGCTACGCCGCCATCCGCCCCTTCATCGAGCAGCAGGCCGATGCCATGAACCCCGTGGTGCGCGGCATCGTCGAGCAGGCCCGCAAGCACGATGCGGCCCATGCCTTCGATGCGCTCTACCGCATGAAGACGCTGGCCGCGCAAACCGCGCCGGTCTGGCAGACCATCGACCTGCTGCTGGTGCCCACCGCGCCCACGCATCCCACGCACGAGGCCGTGGCCGCCGATCCGGTGGGCCGCAACGCGCAACTGGGCACCTACACCAACTTCGTCAACCTGCTGGGCCTGGCCGCGCTGTCCCTGCCGGCCAGCCTGCTGCCCTCGGGCATGCCTTTCGGCATCACCTTGATCGCGCCGGGTGGCCGTGATGCTGCGCTGGCCGATGTCGGCGCCTGCTGGCAGCGCCTGCTCACCGCCTTGCCGCTGGGCCACCACCTCACCAACGCCATCGAGGCCGATCTGCAGTCGCCAGTGAAAACGCCCGCTGCCGAGCCCGAGCTGCTGCTGGCCGTGGTCGGTGCCCACCTGCAAGGCATGCCGTTGCACACCCAGCTCACCGAGCGCCGCGCGCGCCTGGTGCAGGCCACCACCACCTCGCCGCACTACACGCTGCACGCGCTGCCCGGTACCGTGCCGCCCAAGCCCGGCCTGGCCCGCGTGGCACCCGATGCCGATCCTGGCCACGCCATTGCGCTGGAGGTCTACGCCCTGCCCATCTCCAGCGTGGGCTCCTTCCTCGCGCTGATCCCGCCACCGCTGGGCCTGGGCTCGGTCGAGCTGGCCGATGGCAGCTGGGTCAAGGGCTTCATCTGCGAGCCGGCCGGCCTGCAGGGGGCGGATGACATCAGCCACGTCGGCGGCTGGCGTGCCTACATGGCCGATCGCCTCAAGAACAACCAGCCCAAGGCGGCCTGACATGGACATCAAGGACATCAACCACGCCGAGGTCGTCAACGAAGTTACGGCCATTTTCCTGGACTACGAATCGGCCCTGATGGCCAACGACGTCGAGGCGCTCAATAACTTCTTCTGGGACAGCACGGCCACCACGCGCTACGGCATCGCCGACAAGCAGCTGGGCCATGCCGCCCTGGTGGCCTACCGCCAGGGCGTGCCTGCGCCGGACTTCACCCGCACGCTGCACGATGTGCGCATCACTGCCTTCGGCCCTGACATGGCGATCGCGATGTGCGAGTTCAAGCGCAGCGACACCACCCTGCACGGTTTTCAGACACAGACCTGGGTGCGCCTGGGTTCGCAGTGGAAAATCGTCTCCGCCCATGTGAGCATGATCCCCATGCCCTCATGACCCCGCTTCACCCGCCACCATCTTGATGCCCGCATGAAGATCATCGCTCCCTCGGCGCCGTTCTCCGGCTTGCCCACTGGTTCGCCTTCGCTGGCCGACCGGGCCTATGGCCAGATCAAGCAGATGATCTTCGATTTCGTGCTGCTGCCGGGCGACCGTTTCAGCGAGAGCGACTTGGTCGATCGCCTGCAGGTCAGCCGTACACCGCTGCGCCAGGCCCTGCAGCGCCTGCAGCGCGAAGGCTTCCTGCTGGTGTTTCCGAAAAGCGGCTGGCAGGTGGCGCCGCTGAACTTCGAGGTCTTCGACCAGCTCTACGATCTGCGCGTGCTGCTCGAAACCCACGCCATCGCCAAGCTGTGCGAGGCCGAGGAGCGCCCCGTGCTCAAGTCACTGGCCGACACCTGGCTGGTGGCCGAGGCCGAGCGCCACCCCGTGCAGGCCATGGTCGACCGCATGGACGAAGAGTTCCACAGCGCACTGGTGCGCGCCACCGGCAACGAAGAGATGGCCCGCGTGCACGACGACATCACCGAGCGCATCCGCATCATCCGCCGGCTTGATTTCACCAAGCCCGCCCGTGTGCAGGTGACGTATGACGAGCACGCCCGCATCATCCGCGCCATCAGCCGCCGCCGCACCGATGAGGCCCAGCGCCTGCTGCGCGCCCACATCGAGCAGAGCAAGCTGGAGGTGCGGCACATCACGCTGGACATGCTCTACCGCGCGCGGCGTGAGGCCTGAGCTTCAGACTGCCACGGGCTGGCGTGAACGCCGCCACCAGCGCCACACACCCTCGTCCACGCTCAGCCTGCCCGGGCCGCCCAGTAACAGCGGCAGCAGCATCACCATGAAGATCAGCGGCAGCTTGAAGTTGCCGTGTCCGTCGTCGGTGATGACATAGCCCTGGCGCAGATCGGCCAACGTCTGCCAGTCCATGGGCCAATGCACGGCCGCCGTGGCCACCACCGTCAGCACCAGCAGCGAGACTGCGAAGAAGCGCGTGCCCACGCCCAGCATCAGCGCCACGCCGCCCACCAGCTCGAAGCCCGTGGCCATCTGCCAGCTCACCTCGGGCGGGATCACGTTGAAGGGAAACGGGAACTGAGCCTGGATGTCGGCGAACCAGTTCTGGCCGTGCAGCTTCTCCAGGCCCGACTCCAGGAACTCCCAGCCCAGCAACAGGCGCAGGCCCAGTGGCCCCAGCCAGCGGCCGGCTTCGTCCAGTGCGGCCAGCAGCCGCTCGGTGATCAGGTCAAGGCGCATGGCGGATCTCCGAATCAAGGCTGTCCCACAGCACGCCTTGCGTGCGCCAGGCCTGCAGTTGCGCCAGCCCTTGTGTCACCAGTTCAGGTGATCCAGGCTGGCCCAGTTCGGCGGCCACGGCCTCACAGGCCTGGCGCGCGCTGAGCCCGCTGGTGCTGGCGATGTGCAGCAGCCGCGACGACACCGCGTTGAGCTGCGCGAAGCACACGGCTTCTTCACGGTCACGGTAGACCAGCATGAAGGTGGGCACCGGTTTGCGCGGCCGAAAGGATGGGCCGATGCGGTGCACCGGCCATTGGTAGTGCAGGTTCATCAGCGCCGGGTTGGGGCTCGGCACCTGCTCATGCCAGCGCTCGTCGTCTGGCGCGGCATGGGGGGGCGTCCAGTGCGGTGCTTGATCGAACGGGGCCGTCTCCACGGCCAGCTCGCTCCACTCGTGGTGGGCCAGCTCGCGCAGCCAGGGCGGCAGGGGCACGTCCGTGTCCGGCGTGGCCAGCAGCCATCGCACGAACTCGCCGGGCACCTCGCGGAACAGCGGCGTCTCGCAGCGCCCTTCGCGGCTGAACTGGCGCACCAGCCGGGGCCAGCGCGCACCCAGCACGGCGCGTGTCACCGGAAAACAGGGGCGAAGCAGGCCTTCCAGGTTGTTGAACACCAGCTCGCCATAGATGCCCACGCGACGCGCCGGGACACCGGCCGGCCTTGGTGCACGGCGCGGATCCCGCAGATGCGAGCCCAGGGCCTGCTGAAAGGCCTGCAAGGATGTGGGGTCGACGCTCATGCGGCCTCCCGCTGTGACAAGCGATCAGGCGCTGCCTCGGCCTGCAGTTGCGCGATGCGCCTCACCTCAGGCATCAACTCTGCCAGAGGCGGGATGTTGACGTCGCGCTCCAGGCAGGTGGGCACCGGCCCGCAACGCACATAGGCAGCCTGCAGCAGGGCCCACACGGGGTCGATCACATCGGCCCCATGCGTGTCCACCAGCAGGCCATCGGGTTCCACGTAGTGCCCGGCCACGTGCACATAGGCCACACGGTCCAGCGGCAGAGCCTGCAGACAGGCCAGGGGCTCAAAGCCATGGTTCACGCTGTTGACGTGCACGTTGTTCACGTCCAGGTGCAGCAGGCAGTCGGCCTCACGCACCACGGCGCTCACAAAAGCGGCCTCGTCCATCTGCGCGCCAGGCGGGATCAGGTAGGTCGAGGTGTTCTCCACCCCGATGCGGCGACCCAGGATGTCCTGCGCCTGCCGGATGCGTGCGGCCACGTGGCGCACCGCCTCGTCGGTGAAGGGCAGGGGCAGCAGGTCGTACAGATGCCCGCTGTCATCACCGCACCATGACAGGTGCTCGGTGTACAGCGTGATGCCATGCGTGTCCATGAAATCGCGGATACCTTCGAGCAGGGCCACATCCAGCGGACGCGGCCCCCCCAAGGACAGCGACAGACCGTGGCAGGCAAAAGCATGCCGTTCAGTGAGCTGTCGCAACTGATGGGCCTGACGGCCACCCAGCCCCATCCAGTTCTCCGGCGCCACCTCGAAGAAGCCGATGCCATCGGGCACCTGCTCAAGCAAGTCTGGCAGCAAGCTGCGGCGAAGGCCGAGGCCGGCACCGCGCACGAGAAGAAGAGGGCGGGGGCTCATGGAGGGCTCGCCAGGCATCCTGCTTACTTGCTGGCGGCCGGGTCGGGCTTCATGCCGGACTTGGCCTTGGGCACGGAGGCGGCGCCACACTTGCCTTCACCGCACTTGCCGTCCACGCGTTTCTTGCCCGCATGCGGCTTGGAGGCGCCACAGCTGCCTTCCTTGGCCTTGGCGCCGCAGCTGCCTTCAGCCTTCTTGGCGCCACAGTTGCCATCGGCGCTCTTGGTGGACATGGCTGCATCGGCGGCGGCCACTTGGTAGCCCTTGTCCAAGGTCTGTGCCGAGAAGCCTGCCTGCCCGGCGTGCGCCGACAGGGCAAGGGTGGCCGTGGCCAGGAAAGCCGAACCCAGGCCGAGGGTGGTCTTGGTGGTGGTCATGGGGTTTTCTCCGATCTCAGTGAATGGTGATTGACAGGATGGACAGTTGAAGCCGCGAAGCCTCCATCAGGTATACGCACGCGGTTGATGATTGGACGCGGCGGCCTCCAATTCATTACAACGCCCCCTATACTTTTTTGAAACTGTCAGGCCCCACCTTCATGTCCAACCCCGTTGCCGACCTGTTCGACGCAGATTATGTGCACCTGCTGCGGCGTGACATGCTGCGATTTGCCCGCCTGCAGTTGCGTGA
>CALAKR010000116.1 GCA_937923225.1 uncultured Aquabacterium sp.
GCCGCCACTCTACCAGATTACCCAGCACGCTAAAGCCCTGCGCAATATGTGTCCAGAAATTCAATGGATATTCGCGTCCATTTAAAGCCAGCGTCAAACTCTGGCGCAGATCACCTTCCAGCGCTTCTTCCAGCGCTACTGGCACCTGGCGGGCCTGAGCGGTACGCTGCAAGAGGCCAGCGGCGAACTTCTTGAGGTCTATGGCCTGCCCGTGCGGCGCATGCCGCTGCGCCAGCCCTCGCTGCGCCAGGATGGCCCCACGCGCTGCTTCCCGTCTGCCGAAGCTCGTTGGGAGGCGGTAGCCATGACCGCATCACACCTTAGAGCCCAAGGCCGGCCCGTGCTGATCGGCACCGACACCGTCCCGGATTCCGAGCGCCTGTCGTGGCACCTCGATCGGCAAGGTGTGCCGCACACCGTGCTCAACGCCCGTCACGACCGCCAGGAGGCCGACATCATCGCGCAGGCCGGCCGCGCCGGGCAGGTCACCGTCGCCACCCGGATGGCCGGCCGCGGCACCGACATCGCGCTTGACCAGCCGGCCTTGAGCGCCGGCGGACTGCACGTCATCCACTGCCAGCGCAACGAGTCCAGGCGCATGGATCGGCAGTTGCTGGGCCGCGCAGCGCGGCAAGGGCAGCCAGGAAGCACAGAAACGTGGATTTGTTCCTCCAATTTACAGGACTCCCACCCCATAGGTGACCCTATGCTGACGGCGTGCAGTTCATCCGTCACGGAATCCGTTGCTCGAACGGCGTCATGGTGGCGGCGAATCTCCGTGCGACTGCACCAATGGATCGAGGAGCAGCGACAGTCGGCCATGCGCCGACACCTTCTGAAGCAGGACCGTCAATGGGAAGTAAGAGCGCAACAAGCCCGGCGGTGAGGGCTGGTTGGGGGATGCTGGGAGCCTGGATGATGGCTTCCGCGGTGGCTGCGCCCCAAGCCACGAAACCTTCAGGCTGCCTGATCGAACCCGAGCAGGTGGCCGATGTTGGATCGCCCGTCACCGGTGTGATCGAACGTCTGCCCGTGGCCCTTGGCGACACGGTGGACGCCGGCCAGCCCTTGGCCATGCTGCGCGCCGATGTGGAACGTGCCACCGCCGGTGTGGCCGCCTTGCGCTCTCAGGTCGATGCGGAAGTGAAGGCCGCTCAGGCCAACGTGGTGCTGGCCCGCCAGAAGGTGGACCGCGCACGCCAGCTGCTCGCCCAGGATTTCGTCTCCGCCCAGGCAGTGGAGCAAGCCGTGGCAGAAGCCGAGGTGGCTTCCCAGAAGCTCAAGATGGCACAGAACCAGCAGCGCATCTATGGCCAGGAGCAGGCTGTGGCCCAGGCTCAGCTCGGTCTGCGCACCCTGCGCAGCCCCATCCGGGGCGTGGTCGTGGAACGCTACAACAACGTCGGCGAACGCGTGGAAGACCGTCCCGTGGTGCGCGTGGCCTCCATCGATCCCTTGCGGGTCTCACTGATGGTGCCCATCGCCCAATACGGGCAGGTCACTGTGGGCGACACCATGAGCATCCGCCCTGAACTGCCAGGCCTGGATGCCGTGCGCGCCACCGTGCAGTACGTGGACAAGGTCGTGGATGCAGCCAGCAACACCTTCCGTGTACGCCTGGCCTTGCCCAATCCCGGTCACCGCCTGCCAGGAGGGCTGCGTTGCAAGGCCGACTGGAACAGCCGCCAAGCCGGCATCCAGCCGCCAGTGCCACCGCCGCCCGGTACCGTGCGGCCGGCCATCTCACGGCCCGCACCGGTCAAATCGTCGCGGGGCGACCAGCCTGCCCGGCCACAGACCGTGCGCTGGCCCTCAGATGGTAGCCATGCTGGCAGCGAGAGTCCCTTGGTGCTGCGCCCGTCGCGGAACCTCAGCCGCAGGCCGCCCCAGGATCGCCAGCCCGCGCCTGCAACCGTCTCAGCACCGCCACGTGTCACCACCCTGGCCCAGGCGCCGCTGGCCTACAGCTTTACGCTGTCTGCCACGCGCTGACGCCACCACCGCGCCGACGTACCATGCGCGCTCGCCCTGTCGTCGAACCCCTGGAGCCCAAGCTCCTGTATTCGGCGGACCTGCCTCCCCTGGTCATGGCCGCCGACGCGTCGACCGTAGCCGTGCAGGACAGCGTACAGCAGGCCAGCACTGCCACGCGCGAAATCGTCTTCATCGACGCCTCGGTGCCCGAACTGGACACGCTGAAACGGGACCTCGCCGAGCAGGCCGAAGCAGGCCGTGACGTCGAGGTCATCGTCATCCGAGCCGACGAAGACGGGCTGACCCGCATCACCGACACGCTGGCCGGACGCCAGGACGTGGCCGCCGTCCACCTGATCAGCCACGGCGACGACGGCAAGATCCAGCTGGGCCAGACGGTGCTGGACGCCCAGACCCTGCTGCAACGCGCCAGCGACATCGCCCTGTGGGGCAGTGCCTTCGCGTCCGGCGGCGATCTGCTGATCTACGGTTGTGACGTGGCGGCCTCCGCCCATGGCCAGGCACTCGTGCAGGACCTGGCGGCCCTCACCGGCACCGACGTGGCTGCCAGCAGCGACAGCACCGGCCAGCAGGCCCTGGGCGGCGACTGGGCACTGGAAGTCGCGACCGGCCGCATCGAACACGGGGCGGCGCTCAGCACCCAGGCGCAGGCTGGATGGGCCCATACGCTGGCGCTGGTCCTCTTGCCGCCCTCCATCACCAGCAATGGCGGAGGCAGCACGGGCACCGCCTCGGTCAACGAGAACAGCACGTACGTGACCACCGTGACGGCCACGGCCCTGGACAGCTCGACCGAGACACTGACCTACAGCATCACCGGGGGCGCCGATGCCGCCAGGTTCCGCATCGATGCCAGCACGGGCGAACTGCGCTTTCGCAATGCGCCCAACTACGAGTCACCGACCGACGCCAATGGCGACAACGCCTACCAGGTCACCGTCGCGGTGAGCAACTCGCTCTACACCACGACACAGGCGCTGACCGTCAACGTACATGATCTCAATGAAGCCCCCGTGATCACCAGCGATGGCGGCAGCGGCTACACGATCTTGCAGGTCGCCACCGGCACCACCGCCATCACCCAGGTGCAGGCGGTCGATCCAGAAGGCGATCCGATCACCTACGTCATCGACAGTTCAGTGGACGGTGCCCTGATGACCATCGATCCCACCACGGGTGCGCTGAGCTTCAGGAACCCTGTCGACATCAGCAACGACCAGAGCTCGGCCGGTAACAACGTCTACCGCGTCTTGGCCTATGCAAAGGACGCGGGTGGCTCCTATGATCTGCAGTTGGTCTTCATCCAGATCGTCGATCCCACGCCCGTCAACCAGTCTCCCGTGATCGACAGCAACGGCGGCGGCAACAATGCCTCCTTGTCCGTGGTCGAAGGGCAGACGGCCGTCACCACCGTCCACGCCACCGACGCGGATTCGAGCGCCCTCACCTACAGCCTCATCGGCGGCGCGGACCAGGGCTTGTTCGACATCGACGCCACGACCGGCGTCGTGACGTTCAGGAACGCTCCAGACGCCACCGCGCCAGCCGATGCCGACCAGGACAACGTCTACGAGCTGATCGTGAGCGCCTCCGACGGCAACACCAGCGACAGCCAGGTGCTGGGCATCCAGGTGCTCGCCCGCAACCGCGCGCCCGTCAACACGCTGCCCGCGCAGTACACCGCGCAGGAAGACGCCCCTCTGGCTTTGACCGGACTGTCCGTGCACGACATCGACGCAGGCAGTGGCGTGATCACCGTCAGCCTGCAAGCACAACACGGCACTCTGACCGTGCGGGACGACGTTGGCGGCGGCTTGCAGACCAGCCAGATCCAGTACAGCCGTGGCGGGCGCCAGGTGCTGCTGACAGGCACCGTCTCGCAGATCAACGCCACGCTGGCCGCCACGGACGCCGTGCTCTACGAGGCCAACGGCAACTACCACGGCGCGGACACCCTGACCATGGTCAGCAACGACCAGGGCCACAGTGGCCTGGACACCAGCGGCACCCAGCCCAGTGGCGCGTTGACGGACACCGACCAGGCCACCATCACCATCGATTCCGTCGACGACGCGCCCGTCATCAGCGGCAACACCTTGAGCATCAGCCAGGGCGGCACGGCCACGCCCGGCATCCAGCTCAGCGATATCGACAGTGTGGACAGCGTTCTCGGCGTGCGCGTCCAGAGCGTGACGGGTGGGCACTTCCTGAACACCACCACGAACAGCGTCGTCACGCAGTTCTCGCTCAGCGACCTGCAGGCCGGACGCATCGTCTTCGAGCACGGTGGCGGCACCGCCGCACCCACTTACACCCTGGTGGCCTACGATGCCAGCGGCGACTCCACCGCCTCCACGGCACAGATCGTTTTCAATGCGTCGCCCGTGATGATCAGCGATGGCGGCGGCGCAACCGCCGCGGTCACCGTGCCCGAGTTCGTCACGCAGGTCACCACGGTGCAGGCACAGGATGTGGACAGCACCACGCTCACCTACGCCATCGTGGGCGGTGCCGACCAAGCGCTGTTCAGCATCGACGCCACCACGGGCGCGCTGCGCTTCAATACGGCGCCAGACATCACCACGGCGCCTTACGACACCCACGCCCAGAGCTACACCGTGGTCGTGGCCGCCAGCGACGGCAGCACGCAGGCCCGACAGACATTGACCATCCGCCTGGACACCTTCAACCGCGCACCGGTCAACACCCTGCCGGGCAGCATCGCCGCGCAGGAGGACACTCTCCTGGCTCTCACCGGGCTGGCCGTGACCGACATCGATGCGGGCACCGGCACCATCACCGTCACCCTGCACACCCAGCACGGTACGCTGAGCGTGCGCAATGACATCACCGGCGGCGTTCAAGGCAACCAGATCCAGTACGGCAGCGGCCAGCGGCAAGTCACGCTCTCGGGCACGGTCGCGCAGATCAATGCCACCCTCTCGGCCCACCAGGGCGTGGTCTACCTGGCCGATGCCGACTACCACGGTGTCGACATCCTCACCATGCTCAGCAACGACCAGGGGCACAGCGGCCTGGGCAGCGGCAGCACATCGCCCAGCGCCCCGTTGACCGACAGCGACCAGGCCACGGTCACCGTTGCTGCCATCAACGATGCGCCCGTGATCACCGCCAACACACTGACCATCGACCAGGGCGGGCGGGCCGTGCCGGTCGTGCAGGTCAGCGATGTCGACAGCCCGGCCAGCGCGCTCACGCTGAGCGTGCAAGACCTGCGTGGCGGCCGCTTCACCGTGGCCAGCACCGGCGCCACCGTGACACAGTTCAGCTTGGCCGATGTCCAGGCAGGGCTCATCGTCTTCGTGCAGGATGGCAGCGCCCAAGCACCTTCCTACGTGCTGGTGGCCTCTGACGGGCAGGCCAGCGTAGGCGGAGCCGCCACCGTGAGCTTCACGCCCACCCCACCCGATCCGCTGGCGTCCGGCCCCTCGGCCACGCCCTCCGGCAACGACGGTTCATCGACCGCCTCGTCAGGCACGCAAACGGGTTCTGGCGAAGCTGCAGGCGCACCCATGGCCGCCGCTGCGGCCACGCCCGGGGTGCCCACGGCCCTTGCGTCCACGCCTAGCGAGCCCACTGCCATGGCGCCGAGCATCGAGATCCAGGTCGACGCCCCCATCGTCAGGATCAGCGTCGAGGCCCCCGAGCGCCCCAACCTCGCCTCCCAGGCCCCAGCCGCCGCCGAGGCCGAAGGCTTCCAGTACAGCTGGAACGCCTCGCTCAGCGCGCCGGGCGTGGCCGAGGAACTGCGCCGCAACCTCGACGCCCTGCACGAGCAACTGCAAGGCAGCGGCATTGAGCGGCGCCATGTGGTGGCCTCGTCCATCGCACTGAGCACCGGCATGTCGGTCGGCTATGTGATCTGGCTGATCCGTGGCGGCGCGCTGGTGGGCTCCATGCTATCGGCCATGCCGGCCTGGCAGATGATCGACCCGCTGCCCGTGCTGCACCGCGGCGGCGGCCGTGGCCACTCGATCGACATAGGCGAGGGCGACGCCTCGGTCGAACAGCTCTTCGACGGCGATGGCCCGCCCGCGCCGCCGCCTCCACCACCTGCACCGCCTCCCTTGCCCCCACAGCCCGTGGAGGCCCGTGCATGATCAAGCGCCTGTCCACCCGCTTCTACCTGGCGATGGGCCTGTCTTCGCTGATGGTCACCCTGGTGCTGGCCGCCTCCTACCTGGGCCTGGTGCCCGACCAGGAGGCGCTCAAGCGCGACCAGCGTGCCTCGCTGGCCGAGAACCTTGCCGTCGTGGGCTCACTGCTGCTCAACGAGGACGACCCGTCCCTGCTGCAGCAGACTCTGCAGATGGCCGCCCAGCGCGAAGCTGATCTTGAATCCATCGGCGTTCGCCGCAGCGACCGTTCACTGCTGGTACACGTCGGCCCGCACGACACATGGCGTCTGGGCAACGACGATGCCTCCAACGACGCCCAGATCCAGGTGCCGCTCTCGCACGATGGCGAGCGCTGGGGCCAGCTCGAACTGCGCTTCACACCCCTGCGCCATGAAGGCTGGCTGGGCTACCTCGACGACCCCACCCTGCGCCTGACCGCCTTCATGGGCCTGTGCGGCATCGTCGTGTTCGCGCTCTACCTGGGCCGCATGCTGCGCCACCTCGACCCCTCACAGGCCATCCCGGCACGCGTGCGCTCCGCGCTGGACACCCTCACTGAAGGGCTGATGGTGCTCGATGGCAAGTGCCAGACCGTGCTGGCCAACCAGTCGCTGGCGGACATCATTGGCGTCGAGCCCGACGCCTTGCTGGGGCGCCCCGCCGCCAGCCTGCCCTGGACCGACCGCGCCGGCTCGCCCATGGACGCGCAGGCCCTGCCCTGGCTCGAAGCCCTGCAGACCCGCGAGACCCGCCGCAACGTGCTGATGTACCTCCAGAACGACCGGGGCCAGCGCTACACCTTCCGTGTCAACTGCTCGCCCATCCTGGCCGCCGACAAGCCCCAGGGCGTGCTGATCAGCTTCCAGGACGTCACCGAACTGGAAGAAAAGGAAATCGCCCTGCAGGCCGCCAAGGAAGAGGCCGACGCCGCCAACCGTGCCAAGAGCGACTTCCTGGCCAACATGAGCCACGAGATCCGCACCCCGATGAACGCCATCCTGGGCTTCACCGAGCTGCTGCGCCGCCGTGGCAGCGCCGGCCAGGCCGACGACCAGCGCCGCCACCTGGACACCATCCACTCCAGCGGCAAGCACCTGCTCGAACTGATCAACGACATCCTCGACCTGTCCAAGGTCGAATCGGGCCGACTGGAGCTGGAGCTGGTGCGCTTCGCGCCGCACACTGTCGCCCATGACGTGGTGCAGGTGCTCGAGGTCAAAGCCCAGGAGAAAGGCATCCGCCTTCACCTGGACCTGCCTGAGGCGCTGCCCGCCACCGTGCTCAACGACCCGTCGCGCCTGCGCCAGATCCTTACCAACCTGGTCGGCAACGCCATCAAGTTCACTCAGCAGGGCCAGGTCACCGTCTCCC
>CALAKR010000117.1 GCA_937923225.1 uncultured Aquabacterium sp.
CTGCACGGAAATATGGTCCAGGCGGTGGTAGCGGGTATAGATTTTCGATTTGTGAAGAGCTGACATCGAAACCTCTTGGGCTTTGGCATCGAAATGCGTTGTCGATGGCTCCGATTGTTCTCATCCCCTGTTCAGGTGGTAAGCGGGTGCTCCCTGAGGGCACTCGAATAAGGGGGCGAAACCGCGTGATCAATTCACGGTTTGATGCGTGGCGTTAATTTGGCGACGCGGCGCGTTATTTTCAAACGATTGTTCGTGTGTTATTTCCGCCCGGATATTCGGGCAGGTTGCGGGCGGGCGTTCGGTCAGGCCGCCGATCAGCTGTCACTGGGCGTAAGGGTCGTCGAATCCCAGTGCGGCCAGGATCTCGCGCTCCCGCGCTTCCATGGCCTCGGCTTCTTCGGGGTCCTCATGGTCCCAGCCCTGGGCGTGCAGGGCACCGTGCACCAGCATGTGGGCATAGTGCGCCTCCAGTGTCTTGTGCTGCTCCTGGGCCTCGCGCTCGATCACGGGCGCGCAGATGATCAGGTCGGCCATCACCACCGGTTCGGTGGCGTAGTCGAAGGTGAGCACATTGGTGGCGTAGTCCTTGTGACGGTAGTCGCGGTTCAGGGCCTGGCCTTCCTCTGCGTCCACCAGGCGCACGGCGATCTCGGCGTCGGATTCAAGCGCGGCGCGGATCCAGCGGGCCACCTTGTGGCGGGGCAGGTGCTCGCGGTGGCGCTTGTCGGCGAACTGCAGGCTGAGCGAGAGGGACGGCTTCGTCATGCTGGGGGCTTATGCGGGATGCTTGGTGTGGCCCGCGGCATCAGGCGCAGCTGGCTCGGGTGTGTTCTGGAAACGGTCGTAGGCCTCGACGATGCGGGCCACCAGCGGGTGGCGCACCACATCCGATGCGCCGAACTGCGTGAAGGCCACGCCCTTGACGCGCTTGAGCACCTGGCGCGCCTCGATCAGGCCGCTCTTGGTGCCCTTGGGCAAGTCGATCTGGCTGACATCACCCGTGACCACGGCCTTGGTGCCGAAGCCGATGCGGGTCAGGAACATCTTCATCTGCTCGGGCGTGGTGTTCTGAGCCTCGTCCAGGATGACGAAGGAGTGGTTCAGCGTGCGCCCGCGCATGAAGGCCAGCGGAGCCACCTCGATCAGGCCCTTCTCGAAGGCCTTGGTGACGCGGTCGAAGCCCATCAGGTCGTACAGCGCGTCGTACAGCGGGCGCAGGTAGGGATCGACCTTCTGCGACAGATCGCCCGGCAGGAAGCCCAGTCGCTCGCCCGCCTCCACGGCCGGGCGCGTGAGCACGATGCGCTGCACGGCGCTGCGCTCCAGCGCATCGACAGCGCAGGCCACGGCCAGGAAGGTCTTGCCCGTACCGGCCGGGCCGATGCCGAAGCTCATGTCGTGGCCCATGATGTTCTTGAGGTACTGCACCTGGTTGGGCGTGCGGCCCTGCAAGTCGGCGCGGCGGGTGTGCAGGGTGGGGCCTTCGGCGGCATCGTCGGCGGTGGTGCCTGGGGCGGCCTTGGGCGCGCCTCGCCGGGCCACACCGTTGCCGCCCGATCGGCCTTGGGCCTGCTGCGCCTGCGCAATGGCCAGTTGCACCGTCTCGGCCGAGATCGTGCGGCCCGCCTTGGCGTACAGCGCCTCCAGCAGGTCCAGCACCTGCTGCGACTGGGCCTTGGGCCCATCGATGCGGAAGGCCTCGCCACGGCGTGCCACCTTCACGTCGAAGGCCGCCTCGATGGTGCGGAGGTGGTCGTCCATGGGGCCGCACAGGTGGGCCAGGCGGGCGTTGTCCGGGGGGGTGAAGCTGTGGCGCAAGGGCATCGGGTGGGCGATGGTTCTGGGGGGATCGTGCAAGATGGCCCCTAAATTGTCGCTTGCCCTGGGTTTCCTGGTGTGACATCTGCCTCAGAATCCAGCAGACATGCCCGGCCACCCAGGTTCAGCGGGCTGGCGTCTTTTTGAGAAGCAGTCGAGCACATGGTTCTACAGCGGTGGCAACAATGGTGGGCGAGGGCCAGCGGGCGATGGGCCTCCACCACACCTCCAGGCAGCGTGCCCGAGGAGGAGATCGCGTCCTCGCGCCTGCTGGCGCTGGGCACGATGATGCTGGGCCTCTTGCTGGCCTGGGTCGTGGCCTGGGCGGTTGTGGCGCTCAACCGCACCGCCGGTGGCGCCGAAGACGGCCGCGCCGATCCCGAACACCTGCATGGCGTGGCGCTGCGCGGCGCCTGGACGGCGGTCACGGCCGGTCGTGGCTCGGGCGGGGTGTTTCCCTCGCAGGCCGCGGGCCAGGTCACCACCCTGCCGGATGAATGGGCGCGCACGCGCCCGGGCTTCGATGGCAGTGTCTGGTACCGCTTCCAGTTCGAGCGGCCGCAGCGCATCTCGTCCGAGGTGCTGCTGGCCGCCTACGTCGAGCGTGCCTGCTCGGCCGTGGAGGTGCAGCTCAACGGCCAGTTGCTCTACCGAGCCGGCCGGGTGGGCCAGCCCATCGCCACGCAGTGCTACCAGTCGCACGTGGTGCCCCTGCCCAGCTTCCTGCTGCGCGCCGGCGAGAACCACCTCGATGTGAAGGTGTCTGGCCACCCGCTGGACAAGGTCACCGCACGGCAGCGCGCCGGTGGCCTGGGCGCCGTGCGCATCGGCACCTGGGGTGACCTGAGCGATCTGCATGATGAGCAGACCTTCTGGTCCGTCACCGTCTCGCAGATCATCGGCGGCATCCTGGCCGTGCTGGGCGTGTTCGCGCTGGGGCTGGGCTGGGTGCGCCGGCTGGCCTACCTGGGCCACTTCGCGATGCTCACGCTCAGCTGGGCCCTGCTCACCGGCCGCTTCTGGCTGACGGACGTGCCCTTGTCCAACACGGTGCTGGAGGTGGTGATCGCCTGCCTGTTCGCGCCCATGGCGGCCTTCGCCGTGAAGTTCCTGCTGGGCTACGCGGGGCATGGGCTGCATGGCCCCGACGCGCCGGGCCGCGAGCGCCTGGTCAACCGCATCCTGTGGGCGCAGGTGCTGCTGATGCCGCTCACGCTCTGGCTGGGCCATGACAACCTCTTCATCGTCAGCCGCCTGTGGTACCTGGTGCTGGCGCTGGAGGTGTTCGCCGCCATCGTGTACTTCCTGTGGTTCGCCGGCCGATCGCGCCGCGCCGAGTTCTGGCTGATGAGCGGCACCCTGGGCGTGACCTCCGCCCTGGTCGGCATCGAGCTGTTCTTCCAGCACCGGCTGATCCACATGTGGGGCTGGAACGCCACCTACTTCGTGATGCCCATGCTGTTCGCGGCCGTGTCCTTCCGGCTGATCCAGGTGTATGCCCGCGCGCTGCAGACGGCCGAGGGCGCACGCCAGCAGCTCGAGCGCCGCGTGCAGGAGATCTCCAGCGAGATCGAGCGCAACTTCACGCAGATCGCCGAACTGCGCGTCGAGCAGATCGCCGAGAAGGAGCGCAAGCGCATCGCCGCCGACCTGCACGACGACCTGGGCGCCAAGCTGCTCACCATCGTGCACACCAGCGACAACGACCGCATCTCCACACTGGCGCGCGAAGCGCTCGAAGAGATGCGCCTGTCGGTGCGCGGCCTCACGGGCCGCCCGATGCGCCTGCCCGACGCGCTGGCCGACTGGCGCGCCGAAGTCGTGTCGCGCCTGGGCCAGGCCGGCATCGAGGTGGAATGGCGCCACCCGATGGACGTGATGGACGAGCCCCTGTCCGCGCGCACCTACGTGCAGACCACCCGCATCATCCGCGAGGCGGTCAGCAACGTCATCAAGCACAGCCAGGCCTCGCACGTGGTGATCCACTGCGAGGTGGGCACGCACGATTTCCAGATCGTCATCCAGGACAACGGCAAGGGCATCCCGCTGGAGCTCGATGGTCGGCTCGACCGCGGCCATGGCATGGCCAGCATGAAGCACCGCGCCAAGCAGCTCAACGGGCAGTGCCTGGTCGAATCCGGTCCGGGATTCGGAACCGTGATCCGCCTGAACCTGCCGCTGGAGATCGAAACCGTGGCATCCGCGCTATCTCACGGGGCCTCAACCCCCCGCAAAGGCGCTGCGGCTGCTAGCATCCCTGTTCAGACCCCTGGGGGTAACCCCAATGCTTATTGAATGAGGCCCTGGCCATGAAGCAAATCCTGTTGCTCGAAGACTTGCCCGAGATCCGTGCCTGGCTCAAGACACTGGCCCTCCAGGTGTTCCCCGGCGCGCAGATCCACGAGAGCGCCCGCATCCACGACGCGCTGCAGCTCGTCAATGCCATGCGCTTCGACGTGGCGCTGTGCGACCTGGGCCTGCCCGATGGCTCCGGCGTCGAGGTGGTCCAGGCCCTGCGCGACAAGCAGCCCGACGTGCAATCGGTGGTGGTCACCATCCACGACGACGACGAGCACCTGTTCCCCGCGCTGCAGGCCGGCGCCTTCGGCTACCTGCTGAAGGAGCAATCGCGCGAGCAGTTGGCCGAGCAGCTGCAGCGCATCGCCCAGGGCGAGCCGCCGCTGTCGCCCTCGATCGCGCGCCGCGTGATCCAGTATTTCACCGCGCAGGCTCGGATGCAGCCGCAGCACGTGGGCAACGATGCCGATTCCGTGACGCCGCACGTGCAGCTCACCGAGCGCGAGAACGAGGTGCTGCTGCGTGTGGCCAAGGGCTTCACGCTGCCCGAGATCGGCCAGCAACTCAACCTGTCGCGCCACACCATCGCGGATTACGTCAAGCAGATCTACCGCAAGCTCAACGTGTCCTCGCGTGCCGAGGCCGCCCTTGAAGCGCAGCGCCTGGGGTTGTTCCGCCGATGATCTCCCGGTTGACGGGCGTGCTGGCCGACAAGGCCCCGCCCAGCGTGCTGGTCGACGTGAACGGCGTCGGCTACGAGGTGCAGGTGCCGATGAGCACCTTCTACAACCTGCCGGAAACCGGCGCCAAGGTGACGTTGCTCACGCAGTTCATCGTCCGTGAGGACGCGCAGCTGCTGTACGGCTTCCTCACCAGCGCCGAGCGTGAATCATTCCGTGAGCTGGTCAAGATCAGCGGCGTGGGGCCGCGCATCGCCCTGAGCGTGCTCTCGGGCCTGACTTCGAACGATCTGGCCCAGGCCGTGGCCACGCAGGACACTGCCCGCCTGACCAAGGTGCCCGGCATCGGCAAGAAGACGGCCGAGCGCCTGCTGCTGGAGCTCAAGGGCAAGCTGGCTCCGGCGCTCGACGTGCCGGCGGCCGAGGCTTCGGGCGGCGAATCGCACGCCGACATCCTGCAGGCGCTGATGGCGCTGGGCTACTCCGACAAGGAGGCCCGCGCGGCGCTCAAGGCCCTGCCGCCCGACGTGGGTGTGAGTGAAGGCATCAAGCAGGCACTGCGTGCCCTGACGCGTTGACCCGTGCTGAACCTGCGCTGACACACACCCTCACCAGCCCACTTGGCCCATGTCACAGGGCCCTGACGGATTCAGGGCATGATAGCGGGCTATGTGCTTTGTGAGTTCACCCCGGCAGGCGGCCCGCGCCGCCACGGCGGTGCTGATTCCGGTCTTCATGTGGGCAGCGGTTCCTGGCCTGGCGGCCGCCGCGCCGCAGGCCGCAGCGTCCGCTTCATCCCCGACCCGTCCCGCCAACAACATGACGGTCCGGCCCTCGGTGGCCCCCCTGGTCAACAAGCCGTCCGTGCTGGGCAAGCCGGCGGACGACCCGTCGCGTGCCAAGTCCGTGCTGCCCACGCCGCCGGCCCTGTCGCGCACCGTGGCCATCCCCACCACGCAGGCTTTCTGCGAGCAGAGCGTCAGGCGCCTGCCCAGCGTCGGCATGGCCCTGTGCCGTGGCGCGCAGCTCACCGACAACGGCGGGCGCTCCGTGCAGGGTCAGCCCTTCTACCAGCGCGATGTGGTCTCGCCCAACCCGCAGCTCAAGGTGCTGGTGATCGGTGGCATCCACGGCGATGAGCTGTCGTCCACCTCGCTGGTGCTGCACTGGATCCAGCACGCCACGCAGACGCCGGCCAATGTGCACTGGCGCTTCGTGCCGCTGGTCAACCCCGACGGCATGCTGCGCGATGTGCCCCGCCGCACCAACTCGCGCGGCGTGGACCTGAACCGCAACTTCCCGACGCCCAACTGGGACAAGGAAGCGCCTTTCTACTGGAAGGGCCGCACGCGCAGCGACCCGCGCCGCTACCCCGGCCCCAAATCCCTGTCGGAGCCCGAGAGCAAGTGGGTGCACGACGAGATGGAGCGCTGGAAGCCGGACTTGATCGTGTCGGTGCACGCGCCCTATGGCGTGCTCGATTTCGACGGCCCGACCTCGCCGCCGCAGCGCCTGGGGCGCCTGTACCTGGACCAGGTCGGCATCTTCCCTGGCAGCCTGGGCAACTTCGGTGGCGTGCACAAGCGCGTGCCCGTGGTCACCATCGAGCTGCCCAGCGCCATCCGCACCCCGCAGGATGCCGAGATGCGCCAGATGTGGCTGGACCTGCTGCGCTGGATGGGCGAGCGCCTCGGCGCGAACTGAGTTGAGGGGCGCGCAACAGCGGCCTCTCGCGGTGCGTCAAAGGCTGCGAGCTCAGGCCAGCGGCTTGAGTTGCCCCGCGCGGGCGCGCTCCAGCCGCTCGGCGAAGCTGGCCGGCGGCGGCGCCACCGTTTTGCGGCCCTGGCCGAAGTTGTCGGCCGACAGGAACACCACCCCCGTCTTGCCGCGCGCCACTTCACGGCCCGTGGCCTTGTCCTGCAGGCGGAACACCAGGTCGAAGCCGTACTTGTTGAAGTCATCCGGCACCATGTCCACCTGCATGGTCTCGCCATAGAAGGCCTCGGACTTGTACTGCGCCATCATGTCGCCTACCACGATGGACTGTCCATCAATGTCGCCCTCGCTGCGGTAGCCCAGCCAGCGGAAGAAGCGCACCCGCGCTTCTGACACCAGCGTGAGCAGCAGGGCGTTGTCTAGGTGACCACCCTGGTTCACATGGCTGATGTAGATGGGGACGTCGGTGGTGAAGAGGAACTGCTCGGGCAGCTCGAATTGAAGGCGGGCCATGGTGGGCAAAGGCGGCAAGGTACAACACCCGCATGATACCTGCGGGTTTGTACCTACGCTTGATCTAGGGCCAGGCCGGCGCGCTCAAAACGCGCCAAATGCATCCAAAACGGGCTAAATCAACGCGGCGGGTTGGCCGGTATGCCCGCCAGGATGCCCAGCAACCGCTGCAGCTGGATCGGCTTGACCAAGTAGTGGTTGAAGCCGGCCTGCAGCGCCCGGGCAATGTGGTCGGGCAGGGCGTCACCGCTCAGCGCGATCAGGGGCACGCGGCGCGTGAGCGGGCTGGCGCGCAAGGTGCGGCACAGGTCCAGCCCGCTGCCGTCGGGCAGGTTGATGTCGACCAGCGCCACGTCGGGCATCTCGCCCTGGATGGCCGCCAGCCCCTGCGAGGCCGTCGGGAAGGACGACAACTGCACCTGCGGGTAGGCCGCGAACAGCGCCTCGACCAGGCTGCGGTTCAGGGCGTTGTCTTCGACATGGATGATGCGCAGCGGAGGCAACTCGATGCCGGCCGGCGGGCTGCTGGGCGAGGGGGCGGCCGCCGGGGTGGCCAGCCGGTCTGCCAGCGGCAGGTTCAGCGTGAACATCACGCCCTTGCCCAGGGCGGTCGTCACGCCCAGACTGCCGTTCATCAGCTCGGCCAGGCGCTGGGCGATGGCCAGGCCCATGCCGTGGTCGTCCAGCTCGTCCAGGCCGGGCGATTGTCGGGCGGGCGCCTTCTGGCCGCCCGAGGCGGTGCAGGGCTCGAACAGGCGGTTGGCATCGCCGCCCGGCAGCAGGCCATCGCCGCCCTGGTGGTTCACCTCGATCAGCGCGCGGCCGTGGTCGGGCGAATGTCGGCAAGCCACCCACACGGTCTTGTCGGGCGGGCAGTGCGAGATCGCAAAACGCAGCAACTGGGTGACCACATCGCGCACGTGCACCGGGTCGGCCCAGGCGGTGGGCGCATCGCCTTCGATCACCAGGGTGACGCGGCGTTCGCGGGCGGCGGCCTCCAGCGAGTGGCTGGCCTCCTTGCTCACGGCCAGCAGGTTCACGCGCTGGGCGTGCACGGGCAGGGAGCGGTCTTCGGCGTTGGCCAGCTTGACGGCCTTGTCCAGCAGATGGATCAGCTGCTGCGCGGCCTGCTGGATGTTGGCCACCTGGCGGCGCGCATCGGGCGCGGCCTGGATGTCCATGTCCAGCAACTGCGAGAAGCCCACGATGGTGTTGAGCGGCCCGCGCATGCCCAGGCTGAGTTGCCCCAGGAAGGTGGTGCGGCGCGCCAGGGCCACCTCGGCCTCCAGGCGGCTGTGGTGCTCGGTCTGGGCCCAGCGCTGGGCGCGCAGGTCGGTCAGGATCTCGATGTAGCGATCGACCGAGCCATCGGGGCCGGGCAGGGGCTGCACAGTACGCTCCACCCAGAAGGCTTCGCCATCCTTGTGGTGCTGGCACATGGCCACGCGCTCGACGCCCTCGCCCTGCGAGATCCACTGGTTGATGCGGCGCACGGCCTCGGCATCGGTCTGGGGGCCGCTGAGCAGTTCCTCGACCTGGCGGCCGTAGGCGTCTTCCAGCGTGTAGCCGGTCAGGCGTGTGAACGCCGGGTTGGCCCAGCGGATGCAACGCTGCGCGTCACACACCAGGACCGCATCGGTGATGCGGTCGGCCATGAGGGCCAGTTCCTGGTTGGTGGCGTGGGCCGGACGTGTGGACCCTGTTGGCGGGGCCAGCGGTGCCTGAGGTGGGATGGTGGAGGAGTCCGACATGACCCGAGTCTCCTGTGGTGCCAGTGTGGGTGCGGATGTTATGGAAAAAGGATATCCACCCCGTAGGCGATCCGCAAGGGCCGACGCTGGATAATGGGTAACTCAACATTGCACCGAGGTGCTGCTTCATGAGCTCTGTCTACGATTTCACGGCCCAGACCATCAACGGCCAGCCTGCACCGTTGTCAGAATACCAAGGCAAGGTCCTGTTGATCGTCAACACGGCCAGCAAGTGTGGCTTCACGCCGCAGTTCGAAGGCCTGGAAAAGCTGTGGAAGGGCTATTCGGACAAGGGTTTGGTGGTGCTGGGTTTCCCATGCAACCAGTTTGGATCTCAGGACCCGGGCGCGAACGATGAAATTGCCTCGTTCTGCCAGCTCAATTACGGGGTGAGCTTCCCCATGATGGCCAAGATCGATGTCAATGGCGGCAATGCCCACCCGCTGTACCAGTGGCTGGTCAAGGAAGCGCCGGGCATCCTGGGCACCAAGTCGATCAAGTGGAACTTCACCAAGTTCCTGATCGGGCGCGACGGCCAGGTCATCGGGCGTTATGCGCCCACCGATGCGCCCAAGGCGCTGGTGTCCGACATCGAAAAGGCGCTGGGCTAAGCGGTCCGAACGCCTGGCTCAAATCGTCAGCGTTGGCGCCGGCACCTCGGCCGCGCCGGCCAGGTTCATCGGGTCGGCGGTTTCAACGACGCTGTCCGACGGCGCGCTGTCGTTGGTGACCACCTGCGGGCAGCGCAGGCAGGCGCTCACGCCTTCCTGGGCCCACCACATGCAGCGCGTGCGGATGGCGCAGCGCGGCGGCTTGCTCACCACCACGGGCGCGATGCGCACGGTGCGGATGGCCAGGCGGCACTTGCGGCGGTCTTCGTCGAAGTGCCAGCATTCGGTGCTCATGGCGCAGGGCGCCCCGATGCGGAAGACCTCGGCCGGGTCCACCGGGGCGGTCATGGCGACCACCTCCGGCGTGACCGGCAAGGCCTGTTCAAGGTAGGACACCTCGGGCCGGTCGGCACTGCCGCCGATCACGGCGAAGACTTCGGCGCCGTCCAGGTGGTGCTGGGCGCTGGGGCACATGGGGATGGCGGGGTGGTTCATCGCATGCTCCTCGTCGTGGGCCGTGAGGTGTCCTGGCGGGCTGTGCTGGATCAGCGCAGCACCACGTTGCCGAGTTGGGCGATCTCAAGCTGCTTGATTTGCGACAGCTGCAGGTTGCGGATGATCTCGGGGTTGATCTTGCCGTTGATGATGTGGCCGCCGACGGGCGCATAGATGCTGGCGCCGCCGCTCACGGCCTGCACCTGCTCGGCGCTCAGCTCGGTCATGCGGCGGGCGGCCAGGGCGCGCTCCACGCCTTGGGCGGCCAGGGATTGCAGATCGGCCATCGCGGCGCGGCCGGCGGTCTTCAGTTCGGTGTTGGTGGTCATTATGAGTCCTTTCGATGTTGAGGGGATCGTTCCAATCGCCACCGTGTTCAGCAGGGGTCGGGTGTCGATGGGATGGACTGTAAAAATCCGTGTGCCGCGCCACATCCTGCGAACTGGGGGCCCCCCTAGCTCAAGCTAGGGCCCTCTGTGGAGGGGCCCCAGTTCTAGGGAGTCGGGATAATGGCGGGTCCAGTCAGGAGCTCTCAGCCATGTTCAAGCACGTCGATGCCTACCCCGGTGATCCCATCCTCACCCTCAACGAAGATTTCCAGAAAGACCCTCGCCAGGGCAAGATCAACCTGAGCATCGGCATCTACTTCGACGAAGAAGGCCGCCTGCCGGTGATGGACGCCGTGCGCCAGGCCGAGACCGCCTTGCTGTCGAGCATCGGCCCCAAGCCCTACCTGCCGATGAGCGGCGCGCCCGATTACCGTCAGGCCATCCAGCACCTGCTGTTCGGTGCGCAGCACGAGGCCGTGACCTCGGGCCGCATCGCCACCATCCAGACCATCGGCGGCTCGGGCGCCTTGAAGGTGGGCGGTGATTTCCTCAAGCGCTACTTCCCGAACTCGCAGGTGTGGGTGAGCGACCCCACGTGGGACAACCACCGCGCCATGTTCGAAGGCGCCGGCTTCACGGTGAACACCTACCCGTACTACGACGCGGCCACGGGTGGTTTGAAGTTCGACGCCATGCTGTCGGCCATCGATGCGCTGCCCGCCAAGAGCATCGTGCTGCTGCACGCCTGCTGCCACAACCCCACCGGTGTCGACCTGAGCCAGGACCAGTGGAAGGCGCTCACCGCCGTGCTCAAGGCGCGTGACCTGCTGCCCTTCTTGGACATCGCGTACCAGGGTTTCGGTGATGGCATCGATGAAGACGCGTTCGCCCTGCGCACGCTGGCCGATGCGGGTGTGAGCTTCTTCGTGGCCAATTCGTTCTCCAAGAGCTTCTCGTTGTACGGCGAGCGCGTGGGCGGCCTGAGCGTGGTCTGCCCCGACAAGCTCGAAGCCGGCCTGGTGCTGGGCCAGTTGATGGCCTGCGTGCGCCGCAACTACTCCAGCCCGCCCACGCATGGCGCGCGCATCGTGGCGCAGGTGCTGGGCACGCCCGCGCTGCGCCAGTCGTGGTCGGATGAGCTGGGCGCCATGCGCCAGCGCATCAAGCTGATGCGCCAGCGTCTGTATGACGGCGTGGTCGCGCAACTGCCTGGCCGTGATGTGCGCTACTTCATCGACCAGCGCGGCATGTTCAGCTACACGGGCCTGAGCGCCGCGCAGGCCGACACACTGCGCGAGCAACACGGCGTGTACGTGCTGCGCTCGGGCCGCATGTGCGCCGCGGGCCTCAATGCGAACAACGTCGACAAGGTGGCCGAGGCCATCGCTGCTGTGCTGCGTTGAACGGGCGATAGGGTCATGGTGGGGTGATCTGGGCCCAAACGTAGCCCAGTGGGCATTTTGGGCGCGCCATATCAGGGAACCCCTTAGTTGAGGGGGCGTCAAGTTCGGTTCAAGATCGACCTTTGATCGAACAAGCACAACGGATTGCGCAGCGCCATGACCCAACCCTATCCCTGGCTCCAGAGCTACCCGCCGGGCGTGCCCGCCGAGATCGACCACAGCACCTACCCCTCGCTGGTCGATCTGATCGATGAAGGCCTGACCAAGCACCGCGACAAGTCGGCCTATGCCTTCATGGGCAAGCACTTCAGCTTCGGTGACATCGACCAGGCCTCCAAGATTTTTGCGGCCTACCTGCAGACCCTGGGACTGGCCAAGGGCGATCGTGTGGCCGTGATGCTGCCCAATGTGCCGCAGTACCCGGTGGTGGTGATGGCCATCCTGCGCGCGGGCTATGTGGTGGTCAACGTGAACCCGCTGTACACGCCGCGTGAGCTGCAGCACCAGCTGTCCGATGCCGGCGCGCGCGCCATCATCATCCTGGAGAACTTCGCGCACGTGCTCGAGCAGGTGCTGGCCTCCACGCCGGTGCAGCACATCGTGCTGGCCAGCATGGGCGACACGCTGGGCTTTTTGAAGGGCGCCATCGTCAACCACGTGGTGCGCAAGGTCAAGAAGATGGTGCCGGCCTTCAACCTGCCCAACGCCGTGCGCTACAAGGATGCGCTGTCGCGCGGCACGCAAAGCCGCTACACGCCCGCCCAGCCCGGCCCGGAAGACGTGGCCGTGCTGCAGTACACCGGCGGCACCACCGGCGTGAGCAAGGGCGCCACGCTGGTCCACCGCAACATCATCGCCAACCTGCTGCAATCCGAGGCCTGGAACCAGCCCATGTGGGCCCAGGTGCCCGAGGGCGAGCAGCCCACCATGGTGTGCGCGCTGCCGCTGTACCACATCTTCGGTTTCACGGTGAACATGATGC
>CALAKR010000118.1 GCA_937923225.1 uncultured Aquabacterium sp.
AGGCAACCCGAACCTGCTGTGGGATGCCGGGCAGGAAGCGGTGATCGTGATCGATCACAACAACGCCCTTGATCCGGGGTTTGACCCTGATGAGTTCTTGGAGAATCATCTGTTCTCAGCCCAATGGTTGAGCCTGACCGATGATCTTGTCAGCCGCGCGCAGTACGAGCGCAGACTGTGTGACGCATTGCCCGCGGCTGAGTTGGCCTGTCGGTTGGCCCCGGAAGAGTGGATGTGGGAAAATTCCGAGTTCGACATTCCGGCCAGGTTCGACCGAGAGGTGGCTTTGGCTGTGCTGTCACGATGTGCAACCCCTGAACTTTGGAGGACGGTATGAAACAAGTCGCGTGCCGCTACGCCGTGGTTCAGTTCACGCCGTACAGCGAAACAGGCGAGTTCGCCAATGTAGGTGTGGTGCTTCTGTGCCCCACCACGAAGTACTTTGGGTTCCAGCTACAGACCAGGCGGCACAAGCGAGTCACTGGCTTTTTTGACGAGTTGCCGAAGGATGTGTACCTGCGCGCGATGCAGGTCGTCAAAGCCGAACTGCAACGCGTTGGTGATGTTGTTGCAGGCGCTCCCGAGTCGGGTCAGGCTGACTACCTGAGACAGGTTTTTGATAGCCTGCTGCACCCACGGGAAGCCATTGTTCGTTTCAGCCCCCCCAGGGTTGTGCTGACAGACGACCCTGCCACGGAATTGGCCAAACAGTTTGACCACTACGTTGATCGTTCGTTTGCATCGCCAGAGTACGTCGAACACGCAATAGAAAAGCGCATCAGGGCGCTGCTTGGCAGCTTGGAGCTGAAGCATCAGTTCAAACCTGCGCGAGTGGGTAACGACGATGTGTACGTCAAATTCCCGTTGGTTCAGCAGCGTGGTGAGTCAGTCGCAAAGATCATCAAACCATTCAATTTGAACCAAAAGGAGCCGATGGGCATTTATGACCACGGCGGCACATGGTTGCAACGGGTGAAGTTGCTGCGCAAACACAACCTGCTACCGCACGATGTCTTGTTTGCCGTTTCGAGACCATCGGAGACGGATGCCAAGCGCTTTGCCGCGTTCGCGGAGATTCAGCGTGAGTTGTTGGCTGAGGATGTGATGCTCGTTGATGAGCAAGCAGAGCATCGTATTGCCGAGTTCGCCCTTAGTTAACAGCGTGGATAGCCCTTGCGGCGGATCTTCACCCGCCAGTACTGCCCGCGTTTCTCGAATGCTGCCATCTGCGCCTCATGTGGTGGTTGAGTGCGAGAGCCAGGCCTGACTGCTGCCCCACTGTCCCAAAATTGTCCCAAATTTTGAAACAGGCAAGAAAAAAGCACTTAGCATCGCTGCTAAGTGCTTGATTTTCTTGGTGGGCGGTGCAGGGTTCGAACCTGCGACCCCTGCCGTGTGAAGGCAGTGCTCTACCGCTGAGCTAACCGCCCGAAATTGGTTGCCCGTTTTCGGGTTCGTTGATCAGTCGTCGTGATCAGCGAAGACCATGACTATACCACAGTTTCCAGCGTCTTCCACAACGTTTTGCCGCCGCTGGCTTTGTCGAGGTCTGCCAACACGGCATCGAAGGCCGCGGCTTCGTCTGCCGAGGGCGCAATCACGGGCAGGTCAAAGGTGCTGAAATCAACCGCGGCGATTTCCGTGGCGGCCTGCGTTTCGCTGCCCTCTTCCACCGCGTCGATCAACAGCGCATCCTGGCCGCGCGTCATGTTGATGTAGACGATGGACAGCAGCTCGGCATCCATCAAGGCGCCGTGCAGCGTGCGGTGCGAGTTGTCCACCTCCAGGCGGCGGCACAGCGCATCCAGCGAGTTGGATTTGCCCGGGAACATCTCCCGCGCCATCACCAGCGAGTCGATCACACCGGCCACATGGTCGGTGAACACGCCCTTGTCCAGGCGCTTGAGTTCGGCATTGAGAAAGCCAATGTCGAAGCTGGCGTTGTGGATGATGATTTCGGCGCCACGGCAGTACTCGAGGATCTCGTCGGCCACGGCGGCGAACACGGGCTTGTCGGCCAGGAACTCGTCGGTCAGGCCGTGAATCTTGACCGCGTCCTCGTGGTTCTTGCGCTCGGGGTTGATGTAGAAGTGCAGGTGCCTGCCGGTCAGGCGGCGGTTGACCATCTCCACGCAACCGATTTCGATGATCCGGTCGCCCGATTCAGGGCTCAGGCCGGTGGTTTCGGTGTCAAGAAAGATCTGACGGGACATTCAATGATTTTCCCGTGCATGGTTGATCGTGTACTTCGGTATTTCCACGGTCAGATCCTGCCCCGCCACGAAGGCCTGGCAGCTCAGGCGCGAGTTGGGCTCCAGGCCCCAGGCGCGGTCGAGCAGATCCTCTTCCGTGTCCTCGATCTCGTTGAGACTGTTGAAGCCCTGGCGCACGATGACGTGGCAGGTGGTGCAGGCCGCGCTCATGTCGCAGGCGTGCTCGATCTCGATGTTGTTCTCGAGCAGGGCCTCGCAGATGGAGGTGCCGGGCGTGGCCGTGATCTCGGCGCCCTGGGGGCAGAGCGCGCTGTGCGGCAGGATCTTGATGATGGGCATGGGAACTTGATTGCTTAGATCTGGTCGATCTGGCGGCCGGCCAGCGCCTGGCGGATGCCGCGGTTCATGCGTTCGGCCGCGAAGGCCTCGGTGCCGTTGGCCAGCGCCTTGGTGGCGGCCTCCAGCACTTCCAGCTCGCCACGGTCGCAGCGCTGGCCGATCTCGGCCATCAACTGGTCGATCTCTGCGCGTTGCTCGGGCGTGAGCAGGTCGCCGTCGGCGGCCAGCGCGGTGCGCGTGGCTTCCAGCAGGCGCTCGGCCTCGACGCGGGCCTCGCGCAGGGCGCGGTCCTTCATGTCGGAGGCTGCGG
Organism: uncultured Aquabacterium sp.; assembly: GCA_937923225.1. Classification (GTDB taxonomy): domain Bacteria; phylum Pseudomonadota; class Gammaproteobacteria; order Burkholderiales; family Burkholderiaceae_C; genus Aquabacterium. The sequence continues at coordinate 2,863 of CALAKR010000118.1, forward strand.
TGGTGAAGCCTTCGCGCAGCATGTGGGCCACCTGGTCATCGCTCAGGCCATAGCTCGGCTTGATCACGACAGAGGCTTCGACGCCCGACAGCTGCTCGCGCGCGGACACGCTCAGCAGGCCATCGGCATCGACCTGGAAGGCCACGCGGATGCGCGCGGCACCGGCCACCATCGGCGGGATGCCGCGGAGCTCGAAGCGCGCCAGCGAGCGGCAGTGCTCGACCTGCTCGCGCTCGCCCTGCACCACGTGCACGGCCAGGGCGGTCTGGCCATCCTTGAAGGTGGTGAAATCCTGCGCCAGCGCGCACGGGATCGGCGTGTTGCGCGGGATGATGCGCTCGACCAGGCCGCCCATGGTCTCCAGGCCCAGCGACAGCGGCAGCACGTCCAGCAGCAGCAGTTCGCCCTGCGCGTTGTTGCCGGCCAACTGGTTGGCCTGGATGGCGGCGCCCAGGGCCACCACCTCGTCGGGGTTCAGGTCGGTCAGCGGTGTCTTGCCGAAGAAAGCTCCGACGGTATCGCGCACGGCAGGCAT
>CALAKR010000119.1 GCA_937923225.1 uncultured Aquabacterium sp.
GGCCGACCAGGCCCGCCACGACAGCCTGACCGGGCTGCCCAACCGCAGGGCCTTCGGCGAACACCTGTTCAAGGCCATGGCACGCACGCGGCGCTACCCCAAGACCCTGGCCATCATGTGCGTGGACCTGGATGGCTTCAAAGGCGTCAACGACCGGCACGGCCACCACGTGGGCGACGAGCTGCTGATACAGGTGGCGCGCCGCCTGCAGGCCTGCATGCGCACCACCGACATCGTCTGCCGCATGGACGGCGACGAGTTCATGCTGATCCTGGAAGGGGATGGCACCACGCAGGATGTGCAGCGCATGGGCATGCGGGTGCTGACCTGCCTCAGCGAGGCCTACGCCATCGAAGGACACCACATCACCGTCACGCCCAGCATCGGCGCAGTGATGCACGATGGCCAGAAGCCGGACACCCGCCTGATCGAACGCGCCGATGCATCGATGTACGCGGCCAAGAATGGCGGCAAGGGGCGCCTGGTGATGAGCATCCCGCAACAGGATCCGCCGCAAGACGCCAAGGCCGTCGCTTGACCAGACGCCTTCCCGGGCCCCCCAGCACCCCATGATCCGGGGAGGCACCACGGTGGTGCAAAACCACATTTCCGGAACGGTCACTGGTATAAACCACGAACTTGCCCGATCTCCCGGCATTTAATTGGCTGGAGGTCTGCCGCTTCGCACAACAAGAGATCAAAGAGCCCCCACGCATGTCCCCAAGCACCAGCCAACCCACCACACCCGCCAACGCAGCCGCTGCCGACAAGCAGCGCCCCAGGGTGGTCATCGTGGGGTGCGGCTTCGGTGGCCTGGAAGCCGCCAAGGCGCTGTCCGGTGCGGACGTGGAAATCGTGGTGGTGGACCGCACCAACCACCACCTGTTCCAGCCCCTGCTCTACCAGGTGGCCACCGCCGGCCTGCCGGCCCCCGCCATTGCCGCGCCCATCCGCCACGTGTTGCGCAAGCAAATTGCCCACGGCAACCTGACCGTGCTGATGGGTGAAGTGACCGGCATCGACACCGCCTCGAACTGCATCGTGCTCGATGGCGGTGAGCACCTGCACTACGACGAGCTGATCATCGCGGCCGGCGCCACGCACAGCTACTTCGGCAATGACCAGTGGGCCAAGTACGCGCCAGGCCTCAAGACCCTGGGCGACGCCTTCACGATCCGTCGCCGCGTGCTGACCGCCTTCGAGCAGGCCGAGCGCGAGATGGACCCGGCCGCACGCGAGCCTTGGCTGACTTTCGCCGTGGTTGGCGCAGGCCCCACTGGCGTGGAGATGGCCGGCACGCTGGCCGAGATCTCGCAGCACACCCTGCGCGAGGAGTTCCGCCGCATCGATTCACGTCGGGCCCGCGTCATCCTGATCGAAGGCGCACCGCGCGTGCTGGGCGTGTACCCGGAAGACCTGTCCCAACGTGCCAAGGAGCAGCTGCAGGAGCTGGGCGTGGAAGTGCTGGTGGGCGCGAAGGTGACCAACATCACGGCCTTCGGCGTGCACTTCGATACCGTCGAAAACGGCACGCCCACGTCGCACTTCTTGCCCTCGCGCACGGTGGTGTGGGGCGCCGGCGTGGCCGCATCGCCGCTGGGCCGCTCGCTGTCCAAGAGCACCGGCTGCGAACTGGACCGCGCCGGCCGCGTGATCGTGGAGCCGGACCTGACCGTGCCCGGCCACCGCAACATCTACGTGGTGGGCGATCTGGCCAGCGCCAAGAGCTACCAGGATCCGGCCAACCCCACGCCCGTGCCCGGCATCAGCCCTGGTGCCAAGCAGATGGGTCGCAAGGCCGCGTTCAACATCATTCGCCGACGCCGGGGGCTGGAAACCCAGTCCTTCCGCTATTTCGACTATGGCTCGCTGGCCACCATCGGCCGGCGCGCGGCCGTGGCAGTGCTCGACCTGCCCTTCACCAAGAAGCAGGTGAAGTTCAGCGGCTTCCCGGCCTGGCTGTTCTGGCTGTTCGTGCACGTGTACTTCCTGATCGGCTTCCGCAACCGCATCGTCGTGATGTGGGATTGGGCCTGGGCGTACTTCACCTCGCAGCGCCACGCGCGCGTCTTCCCTGATCCGCACGCGCTGGAACCCAATGCCATGCTGGTGCGCATGCCGCCGCCCACGACGGTAGCAGCCCCCGCAAACGGCACCGCCGCGAGCGCGCCCGCGCCTGCGGCCGGCGAGGCGGCATCTGCGGCCAAGGACGGCACCTCCAACGCGGCCTGATTTCGAACAGGCACACGCCGCGACCGCTGGAAACACCCGAGGCGCACGGGCTGCCCGTTCCGTGGCAGGATTGGCCATGGCCTGTCATGCATTGGACGCTTTTCCAATGAACGACAGCGCCCCGATCCGCCTGCCGACTGTCTGCGCCCGTTTGCCACCGTGACCACGACCGCCCCCATCCCTTCCGCCCTGGCCGCCCCGGCTGACATCCCCTCCCGCCTGGCCGCCGTGCGCGGCGCCCTAGCCGCCCGGCAGGTGCAGGCCGTGCTGGTGCCCAGCAGCGACCCGCACCTGTCCGAGTACCTGCCGGAGCGTTGGCAGGGCCGTGCCTGGCTGAGCGGCTTCACGGGTTCGTCCGGCACCCTGCTGGTGGCCCAGGGCAAGGCCGCGCTGTTCACCGACAGCCGCTACTGGGAGCAGGCCGAGTCTGAGCTGGCGGGCACCGGTGTGGACCTGGTCAAGCTCGATGGCCCCGCCACGCCGGCTTATGTGGCCTGGCTCCAGGATCTGGCCTTGGACACCCCAGCCGACGGCCCACTCGCCCTGGCCGTGGACGGCCACGTGATGGGACTGGCCCAGACACAGGCCCTGCACGATGCACTGAAGGCCGAAGGCTGGCAACTGCGCACTGACCTGGATGTGCTGGATGCCGTGTGGCCCGGGCGCCCCGGCCTGCCGGATGCCGCGGTGTTCGAGCACCTGCCGCCGCACGCCGCCACCAGCCGCGCCGACAAGCTGGCCCTGCTGCGCAAGGCCCTGGCCGACAAGGGTGCCACGCACCACTGGATCGCCACGCTGGACGACCTGGCCTGGGCGCTGAACCTGCGCGGCGCCGATGTGGACTACAACCCCGTCTTCCTGGGCCACCTGCTGCTGGGCCTGGACAGCGCCACCCTGTTCGTGGCCGACGGCAAGGTCAATGCCGACCTGCGTGATCGTCTGGCGCAGGATGGTGTGCAGGTGCAGACCTACGGCCTGGCGCTGGACGTGCTGGCCGCCCTGCCCGCAGGCAGCGTGCTGCTGCTCGACCCCAAGCGCGTGACCTGGGGCCTGCGCGAGGCCGTGCCCGATGGCGTGAAGGTCATTGAATCGATCAACCCGAGCACCCTGGCCAAATCCCGCAAGACGCCGGACGAAGCCCGCTTCATCCGCCAGGCCATGGAGCGCGATGGCGCCGCCATGTGCGCCTTCTACGCCTGGTTCGACCAGGCCCTGGGCCGCGAGCACATCAGCGAGCTGACCATCGACGAGCGCCTGACGGCCGAGCGCGAGAAGCAACCCGAGTTCATTTCGCTGAGCTTCCCGACGATCGCCGGCTTCAACGCCAACGGCGCCCTGCCCCATTACCGCGCCACGCCCGAGGCCTACGCCGTGCTCAGCACCCCCGAAGGCTTGACCGCCGAGGGACTGCTGCTGATCGACTCCGGCGCGCAGTACCTGGGGGGCACCACCGACATCACCCGCGTGTGGGCCATCGGCACGCCCAGCGCGCAGCAGAAGCGCGACTACACCCTGGTGCTCAAGGGCACGCTGGGCCTGTCGCGCGCGCGCTTTCCGCGCGGCACGCTGGCGCCCATGCTGGACGCCATCGCCCGCGCGCCGCTGTGGGCGGAGGGGCTGGACTTCGGCCACGGCACGGGCCACGGCGTGGGCTACTTCCTGAACGTGCACGAAGGGCCGCAGTCCATCTCCAAGGCGGTGCCCGACGCCAACATGGCGATGCAGGCCGGCATGATCACCTCGATCGAGCCGGGGCTGTACCGCCCGGGCCAATGGGGCATCCGCATCGAGAACCTGGTGCTGAACGTACCCGTGCCGCCCGCCGTGCCCGACGCCGAGCCCGGCACGCCGGAGCATGGCCATAACCTGGCCTTCGAGACGCTGAGCCTGTGCCCCATCGACACGCGCTGCGTGGATTTGGCCTTGATGCGCCCTGACGAGATCCAGTGGCTCAATGATTACCACGCCGAGGTGCTGCGCCGCCTGAGCCCCCTGGTCAGCAGTGACACGTTGGCCTGGCTGCAGGAGCGCACCAAGCCGATCTGAGACCAAGGCCACGGCGCACCCTGGTGGCGCATGGCCTGTGCGCGGCCGCACCACAACATCGCAAAACAGGGCGCCAAACACCTGGCACCGACCTTGCATACATCTTGCCCCGAGAGGAACGATGTCGCAGTCGTTTCTTCGAAATGGTGGCTAGGGTTCCGGCTTCCATCACCAAGCAGTACCGGTGATGAAGTGTCTGGTCCGAGAGCTGCCGGCCCGGGTCGGCCATTCACCGACGCAGGCTCCACGGCGGGACAAAAGCCCGGGAGGTTCGCTTCGACAGAAGTGTCCTCTCGCGCGT
>CALAKR010000120.1 GCA_937923225.1 uncultured Aquabacterium sp.
ACCTGGCCGCCCACCGGGATTTCGGCGGTACCGTCTACGTGGTGTTCCAGCCCGCCGAAGAAGGTGGCGGCGGCGCCCGCGAGATGATCAAGGACGGCCTGTTCGAACGCTTCCCGATGGACGCGATCTTCGGCATGCACAACTGGCCCAACATGAAGGCCGGCCAGTTCGCGATCAACGCCGGGCCCTGCTTTGCCTCCAGCAACGAGTTCCGCGTCACCGTCATCGGCAAGGGCTGCCACGCCGCCATGCCCCACCTGGGCCTGGACCCGATGCCCGTGGCCTGCCAACTGGTGCAGGCCTTCCAGACCATCCTGACGCGCAGCCTGCGCCCCATCGAGACCGGCGTGATCTCGGTGACCATGATCGAAGCCGGCGTGGCCACCAACGTGGTGCCCGACCGCGTGACGATGCAGGGCACAGTGCGCACCTTCACCACCGAGGCGCTGGACCTGATCGAGCAGCGCATGCGTGAGATCTGCGCGCACGTGCCGGCCGGCTTCGGCTGCACGGCGGAGCTGGAGTTCCACCGCAACTACCCGCCCACCGTCAACCACGCCGACGAGACCGAGCTCGCGCGCACCGTGATGCGCGAGGTGGTCGGTGAGGCCAATGTGCTGGAGTTCGAGCCCACCATGGGCGCCGAGGATTTCAGCTTCTTCCTGGAGAAGAAGCCCGGCGCCTACTTCGTGATCGGCAATGGCGATGGCTCACACCGCGAAGGCGGCCACGGCCTGGGGCCCTGCATGCTGCACAACCCCAGCTACGACTTCAACGACCGGCTGATCCCGGTGGGCGCCACGCTGTGGGTGAAGCTGGCCGAGCGCTGGCTGGCGGCGTGAAAATCCTCAGTGCTCGATCGAATCGAGCCCGACCTGACGCAGGTGCGTCGGGCCCACCGTGGCTTCGATGGCGCGCAGCACCTCGGGGCGCAGGCCCATCGCGAAGGCCACCTCGGCCACCACGAACAGCGGGCCGATGAACAGGCCCACCAGGTCATCGACAAAAGCCGGCTTGCGGCCCTCGTAGTAGTGGCCCACGAACTGGAAGATCCAGCCGATGACGAACAGGCCCACACCCGTGCTCAGCCACACGCTGGTGGGCTGCGCCGCCACGCCGATGCTGAACCACCAGGTGGCCGCCAGCAGCGCCGTCATCACCGCGCCGAAGCGCAGATCCAGCAGCAGGTAGTAGATAGAGGTGCCCAGCACCAGCAGCAAGGAGAGCGACAGCGGCACGCCGGCCACGTCGATCGACGGGCGCGCCGTGAGGCAGCCGATGGCCAGCACGATCATGGGGATGCCGATGAAGTGCGTGGCGATGTTGCGGCGGTCGCGGTGGTAGGCCGCGTAGTTGGTGAGCTGTTCGACGAGGGTTTTCATGGCTGTCTCTCTCGGCTGGTTCTTTGCCCGAATAATGCACCCGTCTGCGATTTCTGTCTGTCGGATAGGCTACGTTCTCGGGCTGGGCATCGCCCATGCCCACGCCGCCCCCGCATGAGGCATATTGCCGGCCAGCCCCCGCTGCCGCCCCGTCCCTTGGCCCCCGCCCCTTGAAGACACTGCCCGCCCCCGAAGATTTCCTGCCCCTGCTGTCTCAGGGCCGCTGGTTCGCAGGCCTGCCCGGTGACGTCCGCCGGCGCCTGATGGCCCAGGCTGCCGTGCGCCTGCTGCCGGCGGGCCACCGGCTGTTCAGCCGGGGCGATCCCAATGACGGCCTGTACGCCGTGGTGGACGGCGCCGTGCGCATCGGCGGCATCAGCGCCGGCGGCAAGGAGGCCGTGCTCAGCATGATTGAGCCGCCCCTGTGGTTCGGCGAGATCGCCCTGTTCGATGCCGGCCCGCGCACCCACGATGCCGACACCCGTGCGCCCACCACCGTGCTGCACGTCCCCCTGCACGCTCTGCAGGAGCAGTTGGTCGCCCACCCCGGCGACTGGCACCACCTGGGCGCCCTGGCCGTGGAGAAGATGCGCGCCGTGCTCTCGGGCCTGGAGGAGCTGACCCTGCTGCCCGCCCCGCAGCGCATGGCCCGCCGCCTGTGGGAGATGAGCCTGGGCCACGGCATGCTGACCGAACAGGGCGCGCGCAGCACCCTGGCCGTGAACCAGGAGCAACTGGGCGCCATGCTGGCCCTGAGCCGCCAGACCGTCAACGAGGTGCTGCGCCATCTGGAAGCACAGGGCATCGTGGCCCGGCGCTACGGCCGCATCGAGATCCTGGACCGTGAGGCGCTGCGTGCCGCGGGCGACGTACCCGACTGAACCCGAGCGCGCCCCTGGCCTTTGCCCCTGGCCTCAAAATCGTCGCCATGATTACTCCAGACCAACTCAACCAGCGCGGCATCAACAGCCTGCCTGGCCACCTCGGCATCGTCGTCACCCATGTGGCCGAGGGCGAAGTGCGCGCCGAACTGACCGTGGCACCGCACCTCATGGCGCCCAACGGCTTCCTGCACGCCGGCAGCGTCGTCACGCTGGCCGACACCTGCTCGGGCTATGGCTGCGTGAGCAACCTGCCCGAGGGTGCCAACGGCTTCACCACCATCGAGCTCAAGTCCAATCACCTGGGCACGGCCCGCGAAGGCGTGGTGGAGTGCGTGGCCAAGGCCGTGCACCTGGGCCGCAACACCCAGGTGTGGGACGCCACCGTCACCCACCGCGACACGGGCAAGACCATGGCCCTGTTCCGCTGTACGCAGATGGTGCTCTACCCTAAAGCCCCCAAGGCGGCCTGATACTGCGCCCGCGCCGTGGACCAGCCGATCACCAGCTTCCACCTCGACGAGGAGGGCCACTGGGTGGCCCGACTGGCCTGCGGCCATCATCAGCACGTGCGCCACGATCCGCCCTGGATCAACCGCCCCTGGACCACCACGCCGGAAGGCCGGCAGGCCACGCTGGGCCGCCTCCTGGCCTGCAAGAAGTGCGACGAAGGCGCCCCGCCCGACACGCCGCCGGCGCCCTGACAACCCCGCGTTTCCGGCGTTGCGGGCCCGCGCCAGGCGTGGCATCGTCACACGCGCAATGAATGCCATGCGTTGCTGTGATTGAACTGCGCACAGTCGTGGACAGCGGTGACCGGCAGCCAACCCCGCATTCAGCGACAAGCCGAGCCAGGCTGTATCGAGGCTCTCTTCCACGTTGTCACGAGAACCGGCCCCCGGTGCGGCCATCTCGACAGGAGACCGCCCATGCACCGCCGCCTCCAGCGCCTTCTTCAGCACATCGCCCCGCGCCTGCTTCGCCCTGCCGGGCTGGCCTGGCTCATGGTGATCACCGCCGCCTCGGCCCAGGCCGACGCCATGCAGCGCGCTGACATCATCCTGCTGCAACCCGAATCCGTGCTGGCCCCGCGCGTGCCCAATGTGCAGGGACTGGCCACCTACATCGACAAGGCCACTGCCCAGGCGGCCGAAGTGACACGCCAGGCCGAAGCGGGCCCACCCACCAGCGGTTTTCTGGTGATCGCGATCCGCCCGGGACTGCGCTCGAACGCCTGGCTGGATTTCCAGCCGCCCCTGCCGCAGCCCCTGGCCGATGCCGTGCTCCGCGCCATGCGCGCCGTCACGCCCCCTGCGGTGCGAGGCGGGCCGGTGGTGCTGGCCGTGAAGGCCAGCCTGTGGGGCGGCACCACGCCAGGCCGAGACTTCCCAGCCCCGAAGGAATGGCGGGCCGCCATGAACCAGGCCGGCCGCCCGCTGGAGACCGAGGCGCTGGTCGAGCGCACTTGGCGCCCCTGAGCCCCACAGCCCGAACCAGTGCACTTCGCAAGCAGCGTCATTCGCCT
>CALAKR010000121.1 GCA_937923225.1 uncultured Aquabacterium sp.
AGTGGGCGCAGGCCGCACCGGCATCCGCCTGTCACCGGTCACGCCCGCCAACGATGCCAGCGACAGCAACCCGCAGCCGCTCTTCAACCACGTGGCCGACGAGCTGGGCAAGCTGGGCCTGATGTACGTGCACGTGATCGAAGGGGCCACCGGTGGCACGCGCCACATCCCCTTCGACTACGAAGCCCTGCGCACCCGCGCCAAGGCCCCCTGGATGGCCAACAACGGCTACGACCTGAACCTGGCCCAGCAGGCCCTGGCGCGTGGCCAGGCCGATCTGGTGGCCTTCGGGCGCCCCTTCATCGGCAATCCGGACCTGGCCTTGCGCCTGCGCACCCATGCCACGCTCAACGCGGCGGATTCGAAGACCTTCTACGGCGGCGGCGCCAAGGGTTACACGGATTACCCCACCCTGGCCTGACACCGGCGCCCCGTGCTGGGTCCCTGGGCACCATCCCAGGGATTGTCCCCATGCCAATATGCACAGGCAGGGAACCTTCCGGCCCATCCGGGGCTCCATACCAGGGTCATCACCGTGTCACGCTTGGCCCACAAAATGCATTCTCGTTGCATGGGACGGCGCTCACGCACCATTCCATGACGTAGGAGACATGCCATGCGTGCATTGATGAATCTCGCGATCGAACCCGCGTTGCGCCTCTTCGAGGTGTCTGCGATGGTGGTGATCGATCCCTCGCAACGTGCTGCCAAGCGCGTGCTGAAGGTGCTGGCGGACACCCCCATGGGCGCCGTGCGCATCGTGCGGGAGCGTTATCCGCGTTCCCGCAGCCACGAAGTCCTGTCCTGCAACAACCTGCCCGGGGTGGCCTGGGCCTGATTGAGCACACACACCACATCACATCGCCCACAGCGGGCGGTGTGACTTGAAGTTTTCTGTCGCGACCTGATTTATCGTTGCGGCTGCGGCCCCATCGCCGCGTTGCCGCCTTGACGATCGATGAAAGGACCGCGATGCCCCGTTCACTGCCCCTCGCCCCCACTGCGCGCCGCCTGGCTGCCGCGTTTACCGTGGCCTCGGCCCTGTCGCTGACAGGCTGCGGGTACAACGATTTCCAGCGCCTGGACGAGCAGTCCAAGGCCGCATGGTCCGAGGTGCTGAACCAGTACCAGCGCCGCGCTGACCTGATCCCCAACATCGTGGCCACCGTCAAGGGCGAGGCCAACTTCGAGCGCGACACGCTCACCCGTGTGGTCGAGGCTCGCGCCAAGGCCACCAGCATCCAGGCCACGCCGGAGCTGGTCAACAACCCCGAGGCCTTCAACAAATTTCAGCAGGCCCAAGGCGAGCTGTCCGGTGCGCTGTCGCGCCTGCTGGTGGTCAGCGAGAACTACCCCAACCTGAAAGCCAACCAGGGCTTCCAGGATCTGCGCGTACAGCTCGAAGGCACGGAGAACCGTATCACCGTGGCCCGCAACGCCTACATCCAGACGGTGCAGGAGTACAACGTGCTGGCCCGCAGCTTCCCCAGCAACCTCACGGCCAAGGTCTTTGGCTACGACGCCAAGCCCAGCTTCACGGTGCAGAACGAGGCCGAGATCTCCAAGCCGCCCTCGGTGGATTTCAGCAAGTGATGCAGCTGGGCATGCCCCGTGCGGGAACGGCAGCCTCCACACGCGGCCCACGTCGCGTGATGACCTGGGCCTGGGTGGCCCTGTTCGCGCTGGTCACGGTGTTGCTGCCCCTCCCCGGGTGGGCCGACACGGCATGGACGCCGGGCCAGCCCCTGCCCGTGCCACCGCTCAACATGCGCGTGACCGACCAGACCGCCACGCTGGGCGATGCGCAGCGCCAGGCCCTGGAGCAAAAACTCGCTGCCATCGAGCAGGCGCAGGGCTCGCAGATCGTGATCCTGCTGGTGCCCACCACCAAGCCCGAGGACATCGCCGCCTACGCCCACCGCGTGGCCAGCCAGTGGAAGGTGGGCCGCCGCGATGTGGGCGATGGCGTGCTGCTGCTGGTCGCCAAGGACGACCGGCAGGTGCGCATCGAAGTGGCCCGTGCGCTGGAAGGCGCCATCCCGGATCTGGCCGCCTACCGCATCATCGACCAGGCCATCCGCCCGGCCTTCAAGGCGGGTGACTATGCCGGTGGTCTCAATGTGGCGGTGGACCAGCTGCAGACACTCATCAAGGGCGAGCAACTGCCCGCGCCCAGCGCCACGGCACGGCGCAGCACCCAGGCCACGGGCATCCAGTGGGACGACCTGGGCATCTTCCTGTTCGGGGGCGTGCCTGTCATCGGGGCCGTACTCACGGCCGTGCTGGGGCGCAAGCTGGGTACCGTGGCCACAGGGCTCGGGGCCGGCGCCTTGGGCTGGTGGTGGACCAGCAGCCTGTTGATCGGTGGCATTGCCGCTGTGGTGGCCATGGTGCTGATCGCGGCCATCGGGAGCGGCGGGCGCGGTGGCGGCAGCAGCGGCCGAGGCTCGCGCTGGGGCACGGGCTATGGCGGCATGGGGGGTGGCATGGGCGGCTGGGGCGGATCGTCCGGCGGTGGCGGCTTCTCATCCGGGGGCGGCGGTAGCTTCGGGGGCGGTGGCGCCTCCGGCAAATGGTGAGCAGCGCCATGACATCGACAAGCACCAGCCCTTCATCTCCGCTGCGCTGGGCCCGCCACCTCTGGCTGGACGCCGGCAACGTGCGCAGCACCCTCACCCCCGCCGGCCTGGAGCGCCTGGAAGCACGCGTGCGCGAGAGCGAAACGCGGCACCGCGGTGAGCTGCGCCTGTGTGTGGAGGGCGGCCTGCCCGCTGGCGCCCTGTGGGCTGGCGTAGATGCGCACAGCCGAGCCGTCGACCTGTTCGGCCGCCTGCGCGTGTGGGACACCGAGCAGAACAACGGCGTGCTGATCTACCTGCTGCTGGCAGATCACCGCATCGAGATACTGGCCGACCGCGGCCTGGCCAGCCAGACACCGCCCGACACCTGGCGCCAGCTCACCGATGCCCTGGCCGGCTCGCTGCGCGAGGGCCGCTTCGAGGAAGGCCTGGCCCACGCCATCGACCAGGTCGGCGCGCTGATGCGAGAGCGCTACCCGCTCAGGCCTGGTGACCAGGACCGCAACGAGCTGCCCGACGCCGTGGTTGTGCTCTGACGGAGCGCAGCGGCGCCCGACGGCGCCTGGCCGGGCTCCTGTGTCATCATCCACGGCCGACACGCGATCGGCGCATGACAACACCCAGCCCAGGAGCCACACCATGTCCCGTCACGCCCATCGTCACGCCAATGGCCGTCGTTCAGGCCTGTCCCTGTCCCTGCCCCTGCCCCTGCCCCTGCCACGTATCGCCCGCCACGCCACGTTCGCGCTGACAGGCCTGCTGGCCATGGGCCTGGCTCAGGCCACCGACACCCCACCGCCCATCAAGCCCGGCCTGTGGGAAATGACCTCGGAATCGCAGCAGCTCAATGGCAAGCCCATGCCGGATCACTCTGCCCAGATGGCTGCCCAGCTCAAGAACATGCCCCCCGAGATGCGCAAGCAGATCGAAGCGCAAATGAAGGCCCAGGGCATCCAGATCAACCCGGCCGGCGCCGGTGGCGGCATGGCCGCGCGCATGTGCCTGACCAAAGACATGCTGGAGCAGAACCGCTGGCAGCAATCCGAAGGCGATTGCAAGAGCCAGGTCACCAGCCGCAGTGGCAACACCTGGAAGTGGACCCTGGCCTGCACCAAGCCCGCCGCCCAGGGCGAAGGCAGCACCACCTTCACCAACCTCGAGACCTACAGCGGTGAAGTGCGCATGACCTCCCAGGAAGGCGGCAAGCCTCAGGTGATGACCATGAAGCACCGCGCCCGCTGGATCTCGGCCGACTGCGGCGGACTCAAGCCCCCGCAACCCGCCAAGCGCTGAGGCGCCCCATCGCGGGGCCTTTGCCTCTTGCTGCAGGCCCCGCACCACCGGTCCCTTGCCCGTCCCCCATGAGCAGCCCCCTGATGAAGCCCGCGGAGATCGAAGCCTTCTTCGCGACCCTGCAAGCCGCCAACCCCCACCCTGAAACCGAGCTGGAATACACCACGCCCTTCGAGCTGCTGACCGCCGTGCTGCTGTCGGCGCAGGCCACGGACGTGGGCGTCAACAAGGCCACCCGCAAGCTGTTCCCGGTGGCCAACACGCCGCAGGCCATTCTCGATCTGGGCATCGATGGCCTGAGCGACTACATCAAGACCATCGGCCTGTACAAGAGCAAGGCCAAGCACCTGATGGAGACCTGCCGCATCCTGCTGGAACAGCATGGCGGTGAGGTGCCCCGCACGCGCGAGGCGCTGGAAGCCCTGCCCGGCGTGGGCCGCAAGACGGCCAACGTGGTGCTCAACGTGGCCTTCGGCGAGCACACCATGGCGGTGGACACGCACATCTTCCGCCTGGGCAACCGCACGGGCCTGGCGCCGGGCAAGACACCGCTGGCGGTGGAGCTCAAGCTGCTCAAGCGTGTACCCGCCCAGTACATGCAGCATGCGCACCACTGGCTGATCCTGCATGGCCGCTACATCTGCCAGGCGCGCAAGCCGCGCTGCTGGGAGTGCAGCGTCACGCCCTGGTGCAAGTTCAAGCCAAAGACAACGGCCCCGGCGACCTGACCAGCAGGACCACGCGGGGCCGTCAAAGCGCCTTTGTCAGGCGCCTTCTCAGTCAGCCTCAGGCCTTGTGCAGACGGCGACGGGCCGCGAAGGCCACCACGCCCAGACCCGCCAGCATCAGCGCATAGGTCTGCGGCTCGGGCACGGGCGTCGTGAAGGTGAAGTTGTCCATCACC
>CALAKR010000122.1 GCA_937923225.1 uncultured Aquabacterium sp.
CTCGGTGGAGTACATGGTCAACGCCCACTGCGCCGACGCGCTGGTGTGCATCTCCAACTGCGACAAGATCACCCCCGGCATGCTGATGGCCGCCATGCGCCTGAACATCCCCGTGGTGTTCGTCTCCGGTGGCCCGATGGAAGCCGGCAAGACCCGCCTGGCCAACCCCGTCACCAAGGTGATGGAGATCAAGAAGCTGGACCTGGTGGACGCCATGGTGATGGCCGCCGACAAGTCCTACTCCGACGCCGACGTGGCCGAGGTGGAGCGCTCGGCCTGCCCGACCTGCGGTTCGTGCTCGGGCATGTTCACCGCCAACTCCATGAACTGCCTGACCGAGGCCCTGGGCCTGTCGCTGCCGGGCAATGGCACCGTGGTGGCCACGCACGCCGACCGCGAGCAGCTGTTCAAGCGCGCCGGCCGCCGCATCGTCGAGCTGGCCCGCGAGTACTACGAGAAAGAAAACGAACGCATCCTGCCGCGCTCGGTGGGCTTCAACGCCTTCGAGAACGCGATGACGCTGGACATCGCGATGGGCGGCTCCACCAACACCATCCTGCACCTGCTGGCCATCGCCCGCGAAGCCGAGATCGACTTCACGATGGACGACATCGACCGCCTCTCGCGCGTCGTGCCGCAGCTGTGCAAGGTGGCGCCCAACACCAACAAGTACCACATCGAGGACGTGCACCGCGCCGGCGGCATCATGGCCATCCTGGGTGAGCTGGCCCGTGCCGGCAAGCTGCACGTGGATGCGCCCACGGTGCATGCCGCCACGCTGGGCGAGGCCCTGGCGCAGTGGGACATCGCCGTCACGCAGGACGAGGCCGTGCGCCACTTCTACATGGCCGGCCCGGCCGGCATCCCCACGCAGGTGGCCTTCAGCCAGAACACGCGCTGGCCCAGCCTGGACCTGGACCGCGCCGAGGGCTGCATCCGCTCCAACGAGCACGCGTTCTCGCAGGAGGGCGGCCTGGCGGTGCTCAAGGGCAACATCGCGCTCGATGGCTGCGTGGTCAAGACGGCGGGTGTGGATGAGAGCATCCTGGTGTTCGAGGGCACGGCCCACGTGACCGAATCGCAGGACGAGGCGGTCGAGAACATCCTGGCCGGCAAGGTCAAGGCCGGTGACGTGGTGATCGTGCGTTATGAAGGCCCGAAGGGCGGACCGGGCATGCAGGAGATGCTGTACCCGACCAGCTACATCAAGTCGCAGGGGTTGGGCAAGGCCTGTGCGCTGCTGACGGATGGCCGGTTCTCGGGGGGCACGTCTGGTCTGTCGATTGGGCACTGCTCGCCGGAGGCGGCTGCGGGTGGCGCCATTGGCCTGGTGCGTGATGGCGACAAGATCCGCATCGACATCCCCAAGCGCACGATCAATGTGCTGCTGTCGGACGAGGAACTGGCGCAGCGCCGCGCCGAGCAGGATGCCAAGGGCTGGAAGCCGGCGAAGGTGCGTCCTCGCAAGGTGTCGGCGGCGTTGAAGGCTTATGCGAAGCTGGTGACGTCGGCGGACACAGGGGCTGTGCGGGATCTGACGAAGCTGGAAGACTGAAGACGGGCACGACGCAAAAAAAGCCGCTCCGAAGAGCGGCTTTTTCTTGACCGGTGACGACGGCGCCGTTCAGTTCAGCGCACTGGCCGGCACCACCGGCAGCACCACGCTGGAGGGGCGGTTGGCATCGCTGAAGATGGTGGTCACGCCGCCGGCGGCCTGGGCCTCCTGGGGCTTGGGCCACACGCCCATGGCCTGGTTGCTGGCGCTGATGGCGATGCGCAGCTTCTGGCCCTTGCGGATCAGGGCCGCGGCCGGGAACACCTCGACGGACACCTGCATGGCCTGGCCAGGGATCACCGGCAGGCGGGCGGCCTCGGTGAAGGGGTGCCACGGCTGGATCATCACACCCTTGACGTAGCGCGAGCGGGTGGTGTCGATGGCACGGTGGCTCACGGCCAGCAGGCCGGTGGACAGCGGCGTGGCCTTGCCCAGGATGTCGACCGCATCGACGCGCACCGAGATGGCGGCTTCGGTCTTGGTGGTCGCCACCCACAGGTCGGCCTGGATGGGGCCGTTGATGTACATGTCCTGGGTCTGGTAGGGCGTTTCGTAGATGGCGGCGCCTTGCGATTTCTCGACCGTGTTGCTGTTGGTGTAGCAGGCCTTGGGCAGCAGGCCCGAGATGCCCAGCGACCATTGCACCATGCTGCTGGAGCAGTCGCTGCCGTCGTTGATCTCGACGCCGGCGCTCACGGTCTTGCCCGAATCGTTCTTGGCGTAGGTCACCACGGCGGGCTTGGGCTCCTTCACGAACCGGGCGGTCTCGCCGCTGCCGGGCTTGGCGGCGGTCAGCGTCTGGTTGCCGCGCAGGTACAGGCGCGTCGGGGTCATCTGCGGGTGCGGCCAGTCGGTGGACTTGCTGTAGCGGGTGGTGCCCAGCACGCCGTAGCCTTCGACGAACTGCGTGACGTTGGGCAGCGAAGCCGCGCCGGTGTTGATGCCGCGCACATACTGGTCGAACCACTGCAGCATCAGCGAGGCCGAGCCCGGTGCGCCGTTGCCCAGCAGGTTGTTGGCGCCGCTGGCGGCCGCCAGCACGGCCTCGACGTGCGAGCCCTTGACGATCAGCAGCTTGGCGTTGACGTTCTTCTTGAGTTGCTCATAGAGCAGCGGCTCGTCGCGCTGGAAGATGTCGTTGGACGAGCCCACGATGAAGGTGGGCACCTTGATGCGCGAGGCGCCTTCGATGGGCGAGCGCACGGCCCAGAAGTCGCCATCGTCGGTGGCATAGCCGGTCACGCCGGTCATGGCGCCGTCCACGGTGGGCAGGTACCAGCTGTCGATGGAGGCGATGTGCTCTTGGTTGGCCTGCTCGATCTGCTCAGACCAGGTCGGGAAATTGAGCTTGGCGATGTCGTTCTGCACGCTCAGGGTGTGCGTGAGCGGCAGCCACAGGCTGATGAACTTGGCGTTGAGCAGGCCGCCGATGCCGACGGTGCCGCGGTAGGCATCGCCCATGGGCACCTGCGCGAACACGGCCTTCACGGCGGGGTGCTGCTGCTTGGCGGTCTGCAGGCTGGTGATGCCCAGGTAGGAGGTGCCGGCCAGGCCAAGGTTGCCGTTGAACCAGGGTTGCTTGGTGACCCAGTCGACCGCGGCGGCGTAGCCTTCCTGCTCTTCGGTTCCCAGCAGGGCGCCTTCACCGCTGGACATGCCGGTGCCGACCACGTCCACCGCGACGGACACATAGCCGCGCTGCACCATGAACTTGTCCTGGCCGCCCACGAGCAGGGAGTTGCCCGTCTGCACCACGTAGCCCAGCAGTTGGCCCAGGTCGATGCGGTAGGCCGTCTGCGTGAGGATGGCGGGGAAAGTGCCGGCCACAGGCTTGCCCTTGGCATCGGCCGGCACGGTCACGCGCACGGCCAGCTTCTTGCCGTCGGCCATGGTGATGAACTGCAGGGGCAGGCTCACGGCGTCGGCGTATTCGGCGGCGCGCTTGTACTCCTTCCAGGTGCTGCCCGCGTTGCTCGTGATCGCGGTGCTGTCGCTGGCGGTGCTGCCGCGCGTGCC
>CALAKR010000123.1 GCA_937923225.1 uncultured Aquabacterium sp.
CTGGGCACGCAGCAGCGGGATCTGCGCCATCGCCACCGATGCGGCAGCGCTCTGCAACCAAAGGCGACGCGTCATGCGGCCACCTCCAGAGCATTGGATTGCGGCTGCATCAGGCCGTGGGCCAACGTCCGCCAGGCAGGCAGCTCCGGTCTGCCGGGCTTGCGCTCGCCGAAGAACATGGCGATCACTTGCCCCTGGGCATCGAAGATCTCCAGCGAGGTCACCACCCCATCGGCGGTGGGCTTGCTGACCAGCCAGCTTTCGGCGACCTGGTCGGCGCGCAGGTGCAGGTTGAAGTTGTCGTCCAGCACATTGAGCCAGGGGCCGACCGTCTCGATGCGGTGCACCGCGCCGGTGTGGATCTGCAGGCAGGCCGCATTGCCCGCGAACACCATGATGGGCAGGCCGGCACTTGCGGCCCGCTGCAGCAGCCATTCCACGGCCAGCAGCGGCGTGCGGCGCGTGTGGCACCCCTCCATCAAACGAAAGCTCTGCATCCGGCCCACCTGGTGGGTCTTGAGCAGGCCGAAAAATTCATGCGTGTCCTTCATGGCCGACCAGGCCTGGCCCAGCGAGGCGACATCCACTTCGGCATCGGGCCGGTCCGGCGGTATCTGGACGCTGCCCGGCGTGAACAGGGGGCGGGCCTCGGGGCGCGCATGGCGCTGCACCAGTTGCTCCAGCGCCAGCAGATCAGAGTGCGCCCGCGCATGCACCTTGTGCACGGCCTGGCCATGCACATCGAAGAACTGCAGGCTGTGCTGCTCGCCCGTGGCCGTGCGCTCGACCACGTGCATGCCCACATGCCAGTGCATCAGGAACAGGCGCAGGTCGATCTCGGCGCCCAGCGCCAGGCCCACGGCGCCCTGGGCGCTCACGTTGCGGTACACACCGATCTTTTCATGCACCACGCTCTCGTTGCGCGTGAGGGCCATCACTGGCCCCACGGCCTCCAGGCCCTGCAGCTGCGCGATCCAGTCGCCATCGAGCACGGTCACGCTGTACAGGCTGCTGGCGTCTTCGGCCGGGCACATGTGGCTGACGGCGTGCGCGACAAGCGCCTCGCCCTCGCTCACGCCCAGCTTGCGCGCGGCGTCGCGGGCCCGCAGGCCCTGATGCCGCAGCGCGGCGAATTGCTGGCGCAGGTGCGACTGCGCCGTGTGTTGAGGTGCGGACATCGGTCAGGCCTCCCGGGCCGGCAGGGTCAGGCGATGCCCCGTGTCGGCGGCCGACTCCGGAGCGGGGAAATCCACCACGAAGCGGTACTGCTTGCCACAGTCGAGGATGACCTCCTTCTGCCCCCGTTTGAGCAGGCGAACGTCGATGCGGATGGTGCCGAAGCCGTCATGGGCCAGAACGTCATCGAGCAGGCTGAGCAGCTGCGATTTCAGGACCGGGACGGATCGGTTTTCCACAATGATTTCCTCTTGGCGGCACGGCCGCAGTGCATGTCGTGGTGACGAATGCACGGATTTTAATGAGAATAATTCTCATTAAGATCAAGACACCTGGGCGTGAGGGGTCTTAGAGGAAATCAGGACACATTGGTCAGAGTTCGTCGCGGCTGTCGTCGCGCATGGTCTGGCGCCAGCGCGCCACGCGCGAATCGAGCACGGACAGCTCGATCAGCTCGGCAGAAGTAGGTTGGGTGATGCGCTTGCGCACCCCGTCAACCCGATCGATGGCGCCCTGCAGGTTACCGGTGGCAGCAGCGGCTTCGGCTTCTGCACGCACGGCACGCAAGGGCTGATTCAAGCGCTGCCAGGCCCCGCTGAGGTAGGTCCAGCCGGCAGCATCCTCCGGGCGGTTGCTGAGATGCGGCTGCAGCAGGTTGACCACCTCCTGCAAGGCGGCGGTTTCCTCACGTGAATCAGGCAGGTTCAGCGTGGTGCGCGCCAGCATCATGATTTCGGGGCGGGCCCTGGGCTGCAGGCCGGAGGCGTTTGGCTGGGCCAGGGCCTGCTGCAGCGTGGTCTGGGCCTGCATGGCACGGCCGGTTTCCACGCCGGCATCGACCTCGGCCAGCGTGAGCACGCGCCGCACTTCGGGCTGCACCGAGGCCGGCAGGGCCTCGGCCTCGCGCCGGGCCTGAGCCAGGGCACGTTCGGCCTCCATGCGGTCGCGCAGCCGGGTGGCCGCCACCAGCGCGGTGTACTGCCGCGCCAGCTTGTCCACCGGGGTGGCATCGACAGGCAGCAAACCAGGTCGTACAAGCGGCATCAGCGAGGCGCTGCGGGTGTCCATCAGCACCTTGGCCCGTGCCGACATCAACGCATGGCGAACCTGCAGCAGTGTCTGGGCATCATCGGCCTCAGGCGCGATGGCCTTGTTCCAGGCCTGCGAGCCCATGCGGGCGCGTGCTTCGCCGATGCGCTCGGTGGTCAAGGGGTGGCTGCGCAGGTAGGGGTAGCTGCCGTCGTCGTTCAGGCGGGAGGCCTGCTGAAGCTGCTCGAACATCTGCGCCATGCCGGCGGGGGCGTAGCCCGCGTCCGTGAGCACGCCGAAACCGACACGGTCGGCCTCGCGCTCCATGTCGCGCGAGAAGTTGAGTTGGCCCTGGATGGCCATGCCCTGCCCGCCCATGATCATGGCCTGGGCTGCCTGTGGCGCCCGGCTGGCCGCCAGCACGCCCAGGATCATGCTGGCCAGCCCCACCCAGGAGGTCTGCTTGGACTGGTCGATCATGCGCGCGATGTGCCGCTGCGTGACGTGGGACATTTCGTGGGCCAGCACCGAGGCCAGTTCGTCCGGTGTGCGCGTCATGGCAAGCAGGCCGAGATGCACACCGATGTAGCCTCCGGGCAGCGCGAACGCGTTCACGCTGCGCTCGCGCACCAGGAAGGGCCGCCAGGCGTAGACGCCCTCCAGATCCGGGCCGATCTCGCCGCGCCGACGGGCGGCGCCTTGCAGGGAAGTCCAGATCGAGCCGATGTACTCCAGCACCAGGGGGTCGTCGATGATGTCCGGATCGCGCAGGATGGACCGCATGATGCGATCCCCCAGCCGGCGCTCGGCCGCAGGGCTGAGCGATTGCGAGCTGACATCCCCCAGCGCCGGCAGCAGATTGCCATCCACATTGGACGCGGCTGAGGCCTGCCCGGCTGGCGCCGTGTGCGCCATCAGCGGCAAAGGCAGCGCCATGGGCATCGTCAGCAGGCTCATGCCCAGGATGCGCGCCAGGCGATGCGGCGCACGGCGGACAACAGGAGAAGCAGGACGCGGTCGGTTCGTGATACTCATCGGGCCAGGGTGTCGTAAGCCACCCAAGTATGCGCTGACTGCGACCCGCCGCCCGCGGTTTGGTTCCACAATGGGCACGGGTTCGGCAGGTTTTACATCCCTTCCAGGATGCGCCACGGCCCGCTTACCCCCAAAGTATGACGACTGCATGAGCTCCCTCACCCATTTCGACGACCAAGGCCAGGCCCACATGGTGGACGTGTCGGCCAAGCCGGCTACCTTGCGCGTGGCTGTGGCCCAGGGCTGCATCCGCATGGCGCCCGACACTCTGCTAACGATCATGCAGGGCCATGCCGGCAAGGGCGATGTGCTGGGCATCGCGCGCATCGCGGCCATCCAGGGGGCCAAGCGCACCGCCGACCTGATCCCGCTGTGCCACCCGCTGCCCCTGAGCAAAGTGGCCGTGGAGCTGGAATGCCAGGAGGCGCTGCCCGGCGTGGTCTGCCGCGTCACCGCGCAGACCGTGGGGCCCACCGGGGTCGAGATGGAAGCCCTGACCGCCGTGCAGGTGGGTCTGCTGACGATCTACGACATGTGCAAGGCCATGGACCGGGGCATGACGATCACCGATGTGGCCCTGCTGGAAAAACGCGGCGGTCGAAGCGGCCATTGGCAGCGTGACGGCAACGGCATCGAGCCGACTTCAGGCGCGCAAGCCTGAGGCACTCGACACTCAGCGGGGCAGCACCTGGCGCCAGGTGTAGCGCCCCTTGGGCGGATCGCACTGGAAGGGCCGCGGAGTCGCGCCCTTGATCACGTCAGGCTTGCCGCACACCGCCAGAAACTGCTGGCCCATCGGGTTGCGGAACTCCTTGAGGCGCTGCACCACGTAGCGGGCTTGATCCACCTGGCCATGTTCGGCCAGCGAGCGCGCGTACGCGATCATCAGGCGGGCATCGACCAGGTTGTGCAAGGTGCGCCGGAACGCCTGGGGCGGGCGGGATGGCTCGTCGGCCTCAGGGCCGGTCACGTCGGCGTAGTCAGCCTGGTAGCCGAACCACAGGCGCTTCTGTCCGTGCTGGATACGCTCTTCCAGCGGGCCGGCACCCGCGCGCGGCGCATAGATGTTGGCGGCCCATTGGTAATCAATGACCGCCCAGAGCGCGCCCAGGACCATGGCACTGCACAGCACCAGATGCGCCCAGCCCGTGGGCGGGGATTCATCCCGCCGCGCGGAGGCCGGCACCACGGGCGCCACCTTCACGCGCGCCCGAGCCGCCAACCCCAGGCCCCACACAAAGGCACAGGGCAACAGGAAATAGCTGTACCACAGCGGGTACTCCAGCAGGCTGTGCAGGCCCGCCATGCTGACCATGGTGGCGGCCGCCGGCACGACGGCATCCGTGTCCTCGCGCCCGGGCCACCACAGCACCCATACTCCCCAGGCGCACAGAGCCGCCAGCAGCAATGCCATTGGCACCCCCAGCTCCACCGCCCATTGCAGCAGCACATTGTGGGTGTGGTCGAAGAAGGCCACAGGCCGGCTCGGGAACTCGGACAGCGTCCAGGCCAGGTTGAACTCGCCCCAGCCCACACCCGTCCACGGGTTCTGACGGATCAGGGCCAGCGTGTCGGCCCAGATCTTGAAGCGAGAGCTGGAGATGTCGCTGCCGTCATTGAGGCGCGCCTCGCCGGCGAAGGCATGGCCCTCCCCCACATGCGACCACCACGACATGCCCAGCCACCAGGCGCCGTAGACCAGCGGCGCGGCGATCAGCATCCAGCGCAGGGTGCGCGGCAGGCCACGGTCACGCCAGCCCCACAGCAGCAGCAAGAGCATGGCCAGCATGCCGGTGCGCGACGCCGTCCAGACGATGGCGCCCACGCACAGCACCAGCAGCAGTTGCGCGGCATGCAAGGGCCAGCGCCCACGCCGCCCCAGCCAGACCGCGGCGCACGCAGACCAGAACAGCAAGGTGCTGAAGTGATTGGGCTGGCGCAGATTGCCCACCGCCCGGCCGGGCGTGGTGGATTCGGCGATGAAGGTGCCGTCGGCCAGTTGGGGGATGAACACCTGGATCACAGCCAGCACGATCCCGGCCACACCGGCCCAGGCCAGCCCGGCGCAGAACAGGTCCATCAGTTCGGCCACCTCGATGCGGTGCGCCGCACGCCAGGCCGTCCACAACACGAGCCAGGCCGACAAGGCCAGGCCCGACGCCATCAGCCCCATGCCCATCGGCAGGCCCGTGGCCCACACCGAGCCCAGCGCCGACCCTGCACACAGCCACAGCACCAGCGACAAGCCGACCACCGGACCATCGGTCTTCATGTTCGATTCATCTCCCCGCCCGACCCACCAGGCCAGGGCCATCATCCACAGCCCCCAGCCAAAGACCCCCAGCGCCTGGTTGTAGAACGTGATGGACGGTGGATCGCTTTCGGCCAGCAGGGTGGGCACCAGCAAGGCCAGCAGCGCCAGCGGCAGGCCCAGCAGGCGGACACCGGGCATGGCCAGGGAGGAAGAAGACAACTGGTTGGCGGTCATGGCGCGCATTGTCGCCGCAAGCCAGGGCCTGCCCTCGGGTTGATCCCAGTCGCCTCACCGGCACCACCATGCCGAACGCGCCATTTCCCCCGAGTTCAAGGGGCGGGACTGTCCCTGAGACATGAACGAAGCTGTCACGGTTCACGACAGAATGATTTGTATGACGACTGCCACGCCCACACAACCTGCCCACCGCCCGAAATCAGGCCGCGGTGGCGCCGGTGAACGCGCTACGCGCGACAACATCATCCGCGCGGCACTGACCCTTTTTGCCAAGCACGGCATCGACGGCGTGTCGCTGCGCCAGATCGTGGCGGCCGCCGGCCAGTCCAACCCCTCGGCCGTGCACTACCACTTCCAGAGCAAGGAAGGCCTGCTCAGCGCCGTGGTCGACCATGTCGCCGAGCAACTGCAGCCCCTGCAGCAACAGGCCATGGCCGCCTTGTTCGAAGCCCAGGCCCAGGGCACGCTGACCCCGCGTGAGCTGGTCCAGACGGCCATCACGCCCTTCGTCACGCTGTATGGCTCGTCCTACGATGGGCGCATGGCGATCCGCTTCCTCTCGCGCCTGACTTGGCAGCGCGACGTGGCCGGCCAGAGCCGCCTGTTCGACAAGGCCTGGAGCTACTGGCGCGATGTGGTCGTGGTGCTGCATGCCCTCACGCCCGAGCAATCCATCGACGTGCTGATGCACCGCGGCGTGCTGGTCGGCTGCACCGTGCTGCATGGCCTGGCCGACATGAGCCTGCTCAGCCGCCAGACCTCCTTCGGCCTGGCCGACATGTTCCGTGAACACCCCCTGGTGCTGCTGGACCACTTCTGCGATTTCGTCACCGGCGGGCTGGTCGCGCCCACCACCGTGCCGCAGCTCCCCAAAGCCCACGCGGCCTGACCTTCGCTTACCGCCGCCTTTGCGTTTGCTCCTACACTGAGGCCCGCCCGATCACAGGGCAGTGGTCTGAGTCACGCTGGGGAGACAACACGCATGAAGCCGGGTTCCAACATCGCCTTCACCAGGCGGCATCTGCAAGCCCTCTGTCTGGGCACGACGATGTGGATGGCGCTCGGCGCCCAGGCCGCCACGGTGGTGCAAAGCACGCCGCAGGGCGAGGTCCGGCAGGTGCGTCAGGTCGTCGTGCGTTTCGACCAGGCCGTGGTGCCGCTGGGTGATCTGCGTCAGGAAGCCCCCTACAGCCTGGCCTGCCAGGGCGCCGCGCCCAAGGGCGAAGGCCGCTGGGTCAATGACCGGCAATGGGTGTATGACTTCGAACAGGATCTGGGGCCGGGCGTACGGTGCCAGGTCCAACCCCGCAATGGCTGGCGTCCGGCTGTGGCCGCCGCTGGCGCGTGGACGCAAGCCAAGGCTTTTTCTTTCCAGACAGGTGGCCCTGCGGTGCTGCGCGTGTCGCCCTCCGGTGGTGAGATCGAGGAACAGCAGCACTGGTTGCTGACGCTCAACGGCCCTGCCCTGCCCGCCAGCCTGCAAGGCAATGCCTGGTGCGAGATTGAAGGCGTGGGCGAGCGCGTGCCGCTGGTCGCGGTCACCGGCGCCCCGCGCGAGGCCGTGCTGAAAAGCCGCCGACTCAAGCCCGATGATGCCCGCCAGCTGCTGGTGCATTGCCAGCGGCCACTGCCCAACCAGGCCGCCGTGCGACTGGTGTGGGGCGCCGGCATTGCCGCGCAATCGCTGCCGCAGGCCGTCACGCGTCAGGCCCAGCAGTTCAACTTCACGGTGCGCCCGCCCTTCGAGGTCGAGTTCAGCTGCGAGCGCGAAAAGGCCCAGGCCCCTTGCCTGCCCTTGCGGCCGCTCACGGTGCGCTTCTCGTCACCCGTGCCACGCGCGCTGGCCGAGCAGGTGCGCGTGGAGCGCGAAGGCAGCGATACGCTCAAGCCCTGGTTCGACAAGGACGACAAGGCCGAAACCGTCGAGCAGCTCACCTTCAAGGCCCCCCTGCCCGAAAACGCCAATCTGGCGGTGGTCCTGCCGGCCAAGCTCAAGGACACGGCAGACCGAACCGTGGCCAACGCACACGCCTTCCCGATGGCCGTGCGCACCGGCGGCATGCCGCCGCTGGCCAAGTTCGCCACCGCGCCCTTCGGCGTGGTCGAACTGGAGAGCGAACCCGGCCAGCCGCCGCTGTTGCCGATCACGGTGCGTCACGTCGAAGCTGACCTGGGCATCAAATCCCTCGACGCTTCCAGAAGCAGCCTCGAGGGCCGCAGCAAGACCTTGACGCAGGACATCGACATCCTGCGCTGGATCGCCAAGGTGCAGAAGCACCATGAGACCTCGTTCACCGCCAAGGAGCTGGGCTATCCCGCCTCGCAGTGGAAGGAATGGCGCACCGACCGCGACGGCGATGGCCGCGAGATCCGCTACCAGGCCGATCGCCGCATCGGCTCGCGCGAGCTGTCGCTGCTCAACGCGGAAAAGCAGACGCAGCGCCTGAAGCTGCCGCCCACCGACGCCAAGGACACCCGCCCCTTCGAGGTCGTCGGCATCCCGCTGCCGGGCCCCGGCTACCACGTGATCGAGGTGGCCTCGCCCAAGCTGGGTGCCTCGCTGCTGGCCCAGCCCGCGCCGATGTACGTGCGCACCGGCGTGCTGGTGAGCAACCTGGGCGTGCACCTCAAGCTGGGCCGCGAGAACAGCCTGGTGTGGGTCACCACGCTGGACAAGGCCCGGCCCGTGGCCGGCGCCGACGTGGCCATCCTCAACTGCCGCGGCGAATCCCTGTGGGCTGGCCGCACCGATGCGCAAGGCCGCGCCGTGGTCAACCAGCCTCTGGCCGTGCCGCGCTACCAGGGCTGCATCGTCGACAACGGCCTGTTCGTGTCGGCACGCAAAGCCATCGACCAAGGCCCGCACAAGGGCAAGACCGACCTGGCCTTTGCCTTCTCGGACTGGAACAAGGGCGTGGAGCCCTGGCGCTTCAACGTGCCCACGCAATCACCGCAATACGGTGACAACGCGCCCGAGATGCGCGTGCACACCGTGACCGACCGTGCCTTGCTGCGCGCCGGCGAAACGGTGTCGATGAAGCATTTCGCGCGGCTGGAGACGCGCCAGGGCCTGGCCGCCGTGCCGCGTGAGCGCTGGCCATCCACGCTACGCATCATCCACAGCGGCAGCGGCGACGAGGTCACGCAGCCCCTGTCATGGCGCACCAATGGCACGGCCCTGTCTACCTGGGCCATCCCGCAGGAGGCCAAGCTGGGCGTCTACGAGGTCTACCTCAGCACGCAAGGCCCGGAAGGCGAGCGGCGCCTGCAGGCCGGCCAGTTCCGCGTCGAAGAGTTCCGCCTGCCCTTGATCCAGGCCCGCGTGGCCGGCCCGAAGGAGCTGCAGGTCTCGCCCACCGAGCTGCCCTTGTCCGTGCAGATGAGTTTCCTGTCGGGTGGCGGCTTCGGCGGTGCCCCCGGCCGCGTGAGCGCCCTGCTGCGCGAGCGCAGCGTGAACTTCGCCCAATATGACGAGTTCAATTTCGAGCCACCGCGTGCGCCCCGCGACAACGCGCCAGCCAGCAACGATGAAGACAGCGGCGACGAAGGCGATCCGGGCCTGATCGCCGGTGGCCGCCTGATCGCCGACAAGCTGCCGCTGGTGACCGACCGCGAAGGCAACGCCCGCCTCGTGCTGCCCAAGCTGCCGCCCACGAAGCGGCCCATGGCCGTGCAGGCCGAGTTGAGCTTCAACGACCCGAACGGCGAAGTGCAGACCGTGTCCACCGAGGTGCCGCTGTGGCCCAGCCAGGTGGTGCTAGGCCTCAAGACCGGCAGCTGGGCCAGCACCCGTGGCCAGATGAAGTTCCAGGCCCTGGCGCTGGACACCACCGGCAAGCCCATCGCCAAGCAGGACGTGAAGGTGATCGCCCGCGTCAGCCAACACCTGAGCACGCGCAAGCGCATCGTCGGCGGCTTCTACAGCTACGACAACCGCACCGAGGTGAAGGCGCTGGGCACCGTCTGCAGCGGCCAGACCGACGCGCGTGGCCTGCTGCTGTGCGAGGCCGAGCTGGACAGCGCCGGCGAGGTCGAACTGGTGGCCCAGGCCAAGGATGTGCGCGGCAACGCCACCGAGGCCGCCACCACCGTGTGGGTCACGCGCCATGGCGAACTCTGGTTCTCGCAGGACAACGACGACCGCATGGACGTGCTGCCCGAGAAGAAGCGCTACGAGCCCGGCGAGACCGCACGCCTGCAGGTGCGCATGCCTTACCGCGAGGCCACGGTGCTGGTCACCGTCGAGCGCGAAGGCGTGATCGACAGCCGCGTGCTCACGCTCAAGGGCGATGACCCGACCATCGAGCTGCCCATCCCCAAGGCCACGAGTTGGGCACCCAACGTGTTCGTCAGCGTGATGGCGCTGCGTGGCCGCGTGCACGAGGTGCCGTGGTACTCCTTCTTCACCTGGGGCTGGCGCAAGCCGCTGGCCTGGTGGCACGCCTTCTGGAACGAAGGCCGCGAGTACCAGGCTCCCACGGCCATGGTCGATCTGTCGCGCCCCTCCTTCAAGCTGGGCGTGGCGCAACTGCACATCGGCCGCGCACCGCATGAACTCGATGTGGCGGTGACGCCGGACAAGCAGCGCTACAGCATCCGCCAGACGGTGCGCACCAAGGTGCGCGTGACGCAAGGCGGCCAGCCCGTGCAGGGCGAAGTGGCCTTCGCCGCCGTAGATGAGGCCCTGCTGGCCCTGGCCGACAACCCCTCGTGGAAGCTGCTCGACGGCCTGCTGCAGGATCGCCCCTGGGGCGTGGAGACCAGCACCGCGCAGAACGAGATCATCGGCCGGCGCCACTACGGCCGCAAGGCCATCGCCCCGGGCGGCGGCGGCGGCCACAGCGCCAGCCGCGAGCTGTTCGACACCCTGCTGCTGTGGCGCGGCGACGTGGCGCTCGATGCCAACGGCGAGGCCGTGATCGAAGTGCCGCTCAACGATTCGCTCACCAGCTTCCGCCTGGTCGCCATCGCGCAAGGCCCCGCGCGCCTGAAGACCACGCCCCAGCAGGAAGCTTTCGGCACCGGCAGCGCCAGCGTGCAGGTCAGCCAGGACCTGCAGATGCTCTCGGGCCTGCCGCCGCTGGTGCGCGAGGGTGATCGTTTCGACGCCCTCTTCACCCTGCGCAACACCACGGGCCAAGCCATGAAGGTGCGCGCAGAACTCAAACCAGCCGATGGCAACACCACGCCCGTGCCCGCCGCACAGGATGTGGACGTGCCCGCACAAGGCGCCAAGGAAGTGCGCTGGACGCTGACCGTGCCCGCCGGCCTTACCGCGCTGAACTGGCAGGCCTCGGCCACCACGGCGCGCGCGGACATCGCCGACCGCCTCACTGTCAAACAGCAGGTGCAGCCCGCTGTGCCCGAGGGTGTGCTGCA
>CALAKR010000124.1 GCA_937923225.1 uncultured Aquabacterium sp.
CGGAAGCGGCCTGCGAGCAGAGTGGCCGCACACGGGTGCCGCTGGTGCATCCGGTTCAGCCCCTGAAGCACTGGCTGGAAGCCGTGGATGGAGGCATGCACCGGGCATTGCTGAGCTTCAACCCGGCTCTGTCGGGCTTGCACTGGCTGCAGCAAGCAGATCGGCTGCAGCCCCAGGCTGCGCACCCGGGGCTGTGCTTCCTCAGCGGGCCGGAAGGGGGGCTGACCGATGCCGAAGAACAGCGTGCGCGGGGCCTGGGGTGGACACCGGTGGGGCTGGGCGCCAGGGTGCTGCGCGCAGACACGGCGCCGTTGATGATGCTGTCACTGGTAGCGGGGCACCTGGCCTGAGTGGGCGGCGCTTCGCACGGCGCACCTGCCGCGATATGCCGACCAACGGGGTGCCGGGGTGCCGCCTGAGCGGCCCGAGGTTTCAGATCGCAGTGGCCCCTCAGCATGCAGTCCACGCCACAATGCTCGGGGCGTAGCTACCCTCGGTCGCCCGAGCCGCCTCGGTGCACGCTGGCCGCTCAGCCTTGTTCCGGCTCAGGCTGTGTCGGCGTACGCGCGGAGCCCGAGACCAGGTCAAAGCGGAAAAGGCGGCACTCGATCGGGCCGTTGAACATGACGACGCGGCGGCTTTCCTTGAGGCGCATGGCACTGGGCAGCTTCATGTCGGGGCTGAGCACCCAGGCAGTCCAGCCGCCGTACTGACGCTTCCAGTGGGAAGCCAGGCGGGTGAAGAAATCGCTGGCACCCTGCTGATCGACGAAATCCTCGCGGGCCGCACGCGCCGCGCCCCCGTGGCCCGTGCCCTTGGGATCGATGCGTTCGCCATAGGGCGGGTTGAACATCAGGACGCCACCTTCGGCCGGGGCCGGGCGCTGCAGGGCATCGGCGGTCTTGAACTCGATGGCGTGCAGCACGCCGGCGCGCTCGGCATTGCGGGTGGCGAAGTCAGTCATGCGGAAGGAGACGTCGCCGGTATAGATGCGCACGGCCGGGGCGTGAATGCGGTCACGCGCCTGCTGCTTGAGCTGCTGCAGGCCGCCCAGGTGGGCCGCGAAGGGGCGCAGGCGCTCGAAGGCGAAGCGGCGCTGCAGGCCGGGGGCGATGCCACAGGCGATCTGTGCAGCCTCAATGGCGATGGTGCCGGAGCCGCAGCAGGGATCGAGCAAGGGGCCGTCTTCAGCGTGGCCTTTCCAGCCGGCGGCGGCGAGCATGGCGGCGGCCAGCGTCTCCTTGAGCGGGGCCTCGCCCTTGTCTTCGCGCCAGCCACGCTTGAAAAGGGCCTCGCCAGAGGTGTCGACGTAGAGGTGGGCGACATCGCCGTCAAGGTGGAGCTGCAGGCTCAGGTCGGGGTGGCGGGTGTCGACGTCGGGGCGCTCGCCGAACTGGTCACGCAAATGATCGCAGACGGCGTCCTTGATGCGCAGGCCGGCGAAGTTCAGGCTCTGCAGCGGGCTGTGGCGGGCGGTGACATCGACACGCAGGGTGTGGCGCGGGGTGATCCAGTCGTCCCACTGGACGCTGCGGGCCAGGTGGTAGAGCTGGTCTTCGCTGGCGTAGGGGCCGAGGGCCACGCGCCACAGCACGCGCTGGGCCAGGCGGCTGTGCAGGTTGAGCAGGAAGACGGCGCGGACCATGGTGAGCGCCAGTTCGCTGCTCAGATCGAAGGAGAGGTCCGTGGCACGACGCGGCTGTTCGGAGGGGGCGACGCGCACGCCGCCGCGCTCCGGGATGATGTCCAGGGGCAGGTCGTGCAGCCAGGGGGCCAGTTCTTCGGCCAGGAGGGGCTCGACGCCCGCGGCGCAGGAGAGGAAGAGCACGGGGGTCAGGTCACGCCGAACGGGTGCGGGCGCAGGGCGCCGCTGGGCGCCTTGGCCCAGGCCGTAGCCTCGGCCTGCATCGCGTCCCGAAGAGAAACCCGGGCGGCCAGGCCCGCGGCCGGAGGCGTTGTCACGCTGGGGTGGGCCATCGCGGCGCTCTGCCCCGCCCCGGTCCTGCTGAGAGGCACGGGAAGGAGGGCCTGGGCGGCGACGGGGGGGCGTGGAGTTCATGGCGAAAGGATAGCGGCTAGGGGCTGGGATCACAGCCCCCAGGGTAAGTTAGTGAGGCGGTGGGCGCTCGGTCAAGCAAGCGCCGCGGCCCAGGCGCTTTGCTCAGAGGTGCCCGGGGGCGTCCTCGCGCAGGATGGCGGACACGTCGGAGCGGAACTCGCGGCGGAACAGCACCCACAGCACGGCCAGGGTGAGCAGCATGAAGACACCCGGCGAAATGAACCACCCGATGACGGCAAAGGACATGTAATAGGCACGCAGGCCATCGGCAAAGCTTTCGGCGGCCAGGCCCATCAGGCGGCCGGCGCGATCGGCGTATTCATCCCGGTCGGCCACGCCGCTGTCGAAGACGGAGACGTTGGGCGCAGCCCCCACCACGATGGCGCCGAAGGAGTAGACGCGCATCGACCAGGTGAAGCGGAAGAAGGCGTACACAAAGACCACCAGCATGGTGATGATCTTCAGGTCGAAGATGAGCATGGAGGTGCGCGCGGCGAAGGGCAGATCCTGCACCAGCACATTGGCCTTGTCGCTGGTGCCCAGCACGGCCAGCAGACCACCGAGCACCAGGATGGTGGTCGAGGCCCAGAAGGACGGGCTGGCCGACAGGTTCTGCACCACGGCGGCATCGACGATGCGCTGATCACGGAAGGTGACCTGGCGCATCCACAGCTTGCGGTAGTGGTTGGTGCTGGCCAGCAGGGTGCGCTGGACCTTGGCGCGCCAGTCCGCAAACAGGGCATAACCGATCCAGCCGCCGATGAACAGGGCCAGCGCCGCCCAGTCCTGCCAGGGCAAGGCAGCGATGAGGTTGGTGATCAGATTGGGCAGCTGCGGCATGAAAGCGTGGCGAAGAGGGGGCGGACGGCGGGCCTGCTTTGATGCGGCCCAGGCGGCTCAGAGCGCCTTGCGCAGGTTGGCCGGCGCGATCTTGAGGGCTTCGCGGTACTTGGCCACGGTGCGGCGCGCGACCTGGATGCCCTGCTCTTCGAGCATGCTGCTGAGCTGGCTGTCGGACAGGGGCTTCTTGGCGTCTTCGGCCGAGACGAGCTGCTTGATCAGCGCGCGCACCGCCGTGCTGGAGGCATTGCCGCCGGCTTCGGTGTTGAGCGAGGAGCCGAAGAAGTACTTGAGCTCGAAGGTGCCGAACGGCGTGTTCATGTACTTGGCCGTGGTCACGCGCGAGATGGTCGATTCGTGCAGGCCGAGTTCATCGGCGATCTCGCGCAGCACCAGCGGCTTCATCGCGATCTCGCCATGGGTGAAGAAGTTCTTCTGGCGGTCGACGATGGCCTGCGACACGCGCAGGATGGTGTCAAAGCGCTGCTGGATGTTCTTGACGAACCAGCGGGCCTCCTGCAGGCGCGAG
>CALAKR010000125.1 GCA_937923225.1 uncultured Aquabacterium sp.
GTGACAAGTCTAAGGTGCCGCCAGGCCGTCAACAAGGCGGCTTGAACAACCTTCCACAGGAAAGTCCTCCCATGAACCTGTCCTTGCGCCTCCCCCTGGCCGCCGCCTGCCTGGCCCTGGCCACCCTGTCCATCTCTGGCCTGGCCCATGCCGCCGACAACGTGGTGTCCGTGGCCGCCCAGAACCCTGAGCTGTCCACCTTCTCTCGCCTGGTGAAACAAGCCGGCCTGGACAGCACCCTGAGCAGCGGTGCCTTCACTGTGTTCGCCCCCAGCGACGACGCCTTCAAGGCCGTGCCCGCCGACAAGCTGGACGCCCTGGCCAAAGACCCCGAGCAACTCAAGGCCGTGCTGACCTACCACGTGCTGTCGGGCAAGACCGCTGCCTCCGCCGTCGCGGAAAACAGCACGCCCGCCACCGTGAACGGCGCCAAGCTGGCCCTGTCGCGCGCGGGTGATTTCGTGACCGTGGACGACGCCATGGTCACCAAGGCCGACGTGGCCGCCGGCGACAGCGTGGTGCATGTGATCGACCGCGTGCTCACCCCGCCGAAGAAGTAATGCGTGTCCGGCCCGGGCGGTCGCCGCGCCGGGCCACTGAGGACACCATCAGCCTCTCAGGGCCTGCGCCAGTTGCTCGCAGCAACGATCGGCCAGGCCCTGATCTTTTGCTTCGACCATGAGGCGCAGCAGGGGCTCCGTGCCGGAGGCGCGGATCAGCACTCTGCCCTTGCCCACCAGTTCCTGCTCCACCGCCGCCTGCGCGGCCTTGAGCGCCTCGCTGGACTTCCAATCCTGCTCCGGCTGCAAACGCACATTGATGAGGCGCTGCGGGAACAGTTGCACATCTTCCAGCCACTGCGCCATCGAGCGGCCGCTGCGCACCACCGCCTGCAGCACCTGCAGGGCACTGACGATGCCGTCACCCGTGGTGTGGCGGTCCAGCGCGATCAAATGCCCCGAGCCCTCACCGCCCAGCTGCCAGCCACGGCTGATCAGCTCTTCGAGCACGTAGCGGTCACCCACCTTGGCGCGCACAAAAGGCACGCCACGGGCCTGCAAGGCCAGTTCGACCGCCATGTTGGTCATCAAGGTGCCCACGGCGCCCGGCACGGCCTCGCCGCGGCCCAGGCGATCGGCCACCATCATGTAGAGCACTTCATCGCCGTTGTAGAGGCGGCCTTGCTTGTCCACCAACTGCAGGCGGTCAGCATCACCGTCCAGCGCGATACCGTAATCGGCGTGGTTGGCCTTGACGGCTCGGATCAGGGCCTCAGGGTGCGTGGCGCCGACACCTTCATTGATGTTGAAACCATCGGGCGCGCAGCCGATGACGTGCACCTCCGCACCCAGTTCGTGGAACACATGCTTGGCCACATGGTAGGCGGCCCCGTTGGCACCATCGACCACCAGCTTCAGGCCCTTGAGCGACAAGGCTGAATCGAAGGTGCTCTTGCAGAACTCGACATAGCGGCCGCGTGCGTCGTCCAGACGCTTGGCCTTGCCCAGCTCGCGCGAGGCCACCCAAGTGGGCGGCTGGTCCAGCGCGGCTTCCACGTCCAGCTCCCACTCGTCCGGCAGCTTCTCGCCCTTGGCGGAAAAGAACTTGATGCCGTTATCCGCGAAGGGATTGTGCGAAGCGCTGATCACCACACCCAGGTTCAGGCGCAGCGCGCGTGTCAGGTAGGCCACGCCCGGGGTGGGCAGAGGGCCGGTCAGCAGCACGTCGACACCTGCCGAGGCAAAGCCCGCTTCCAGTGCCGATTCGAGCATGTAGCCCGAGATGCGTGTGTCCTTGCCGATGAGCACCGTCGGGCGGCTCTCGGTTCGGCGCAGCACCTGCCCCACCGCATGGCCCAGGCGTAGCATGAAGTCAGGGGTGATGGGGGACTGGCCCACGGTGCCGCGAATGCCGTCCGTGCCGAAATACCGTCTGCTCATGTTGAACTCTTGTCGTTGTACGGGACACCCTGTCCCGAAAGGATGAAGGCGTGATTATCGCGCCGGCCTTATAGCGTCGGCGTCAATGCGTCGACGTCAACGCGTCGGCATCAACGCGCCACCGACTGCCTGCCACACCGTCAGGGCATCCACTGTGGCCGCCACGTCATGCACCCGCACCACGCGGGCACCATTGGCCACCGAGGCCAGTGCGGCCGCCAGGCTGGCCGGCAGACGCTCGCCCACGGGGCGCCCCGTGACAACACCCAGCGTCGATTTGCGTGACCAGCCCACCAGCAAGGGCCTGCCCAGCGCCAGCAACTCGCCTTGCCGGCGCAACAGCTCCAGGTTCTGCTGCGGCGTCTTGCCAAAGCCGATGCCCGGGTCCAGCGTGATGCGCTCATCCGCCACGCCCAGGGCTCGCATGCGGGCCCGCCGCGCCTGCAGGTGATCAGCCACCTCCAGCACCACGTCGTCATAGTTGGTGTGCGACTGCATGGTGGCCGGATCACCACGCATGTGCATCAGGCAGATGCCGCAAACGGTGTGCGCCGCCACCACCTGCTCGCAGCCGGTGCCGGTCAGGGCATGCACGTCGTTGATGATGTCCACGCCCAGGTCCAGCGCGCGCTGCATCACCTCTGCCTTGCAGGTGTCGACCGACACGGGTACGCCCAGCGTGATCGCCTGTGTCAGTACCGGCTCAAGCCGGCGCCATTCCTCGTTCGGATGCAGGATGTCGGCGCCGGGCCGGGTCGATTCGCCGCCGATGTCCAGGATGTCCACGCCTTCCTTGATCAGGCGTTCGCAGTGCGCCAGGGCCCCGGCCGCATCCGCATGCTGCCCTCCATCGGAGAAGGAATCCGGCGTTACGTTGACGATGCCCATCACCTTCGGCAGGCTCAGATCGATGCGAAAGCGCGTGGTTTGCCAGAACATGGGGAGATCAGGGGGGCTACACAATGAAAAACGGGGCTTGCGCCCCGTTCTGGATGACTGGCCGGCGGATCAAACCGCGGCCGGTGCCCCGTCCGTGCTCACCGGAGGCTTGGGGCCGCCGCTGGGACGGTTGGAAGGCACGGTCCAGTCCTTGGGAGGACGGGGCTCGCGGCCGGACATGATGTCGTCGATCTGGTCCGAATCGATGGTTTCCCACTCGAGCAGGGCCTTGGCCATCGCGTGCATCTTGTCCTTGTTGTCCTCGATGAGCTTGCGCGCCAGGGCGTACTGCTCGTCGATGATCTTGCGAATCTGCTGGTCGACCTTCTGCATGGTCTCCTCGGACATGTTGGTCGTCTTGGTGATCGACCGGCCCAGGAAGACCTCGCCTTCGTTGTCGGCATAGACCATGGGGCCCAGCTCGTCGGTCATGCCGTAGCGGGTGACCATGTCGCGGGCGATGGCGGTGGCGCGCTCGAAGTCGTTGCTGGCGCCCGTCGTCATCTGGTCCATGAAAACTTCTTCAGCGATACGGCCACCGAACAGCACCGAGATCGTGTCCAGCATGCGGATCTTGTCCATGCTGTAGCGATCACCCTCGGGCAACTGCATCGTCACGCCCAGCGCACGGCCGCGCGGGATGATGGTGACCTTGTGCACCGGGTCGGTCTTGGGCAGCAGACGGGCAACCAGGGCATGGCCGGCCTCGTGGTAGGCGGTGTTCTTGCGCTCTTCCTCGGGCATGACCATGGACTTGCGCTCGGGGCCCATGATGATCTTGTCCTTGGCCTTCTCGAAGTCCTGCATCTCGACGGTGCGCGCATTGCGGCGCGCGGCCATCAGCGCCGCCTCGTTGCACAGGTTGGCCAGATCGGCGCCCGACATGCCGGGCGTGCCGCGCGCGATCACCGCGGCGTTCACGTCCTGGCTCACGGGCACCTTGCGCATGTGCACGTTGAGGATCTGCTCGCGGCCGCGGATGTCGGGCAGCGTCACATAGACCTGG
>CALAKR010000126.1 GCA_937923225.1 uncultured Aquabacterium sp.
CGCTGCTGGGCTGAGCGCCCCTCAGCCCCTCTTAAACTGGGCGGCCCGGCGGCCGTCCGTTGCCAATCAGGCTCACGGTGTTTGTACCCTGAGCCTGATTGCGTTAACCTTGAGCCCCTTTTTGATCAGGGCCTCCATCAGGCGCGGCTGAAGCTGGCGCAACTTGGAGGACACCGCGGCGTTGGCGACCAGCAAGGTCCAGCCTTCGTCATCCAGCGGGCCAGCCTGCACATGCATGGCCAGGCCCGCCGGCAGTACCGATCGAACCGCCTCCAGGCATTGCTGTGATGCGCGCAAGCGCTGCATCAGGCTGGACAGTGGTTCGGAGCGCGCCAGGGCGGTCGTGACCGGCGGCACGTCGGCAACGGCGGGCCTGAACAGGTCAAGGCGGAAGCGTCTGGGCGAGCTCATCGCGAAAGGTTTGGACAAAGCATGCAGATACTGATCACCGCCGGCCCATCGTCACCCACCCGGGTGTACCAGTTCACAGCGCTCTCGCTGGTGGTGACGGCGATTGCGCTGATCGTACCGCTGATGGGGCTGTCCGTCGCGCTTTACCACGCCGTGGTGCTGGAAGCAGCACGCAAGCAGTGGCCCATCATCTCGGACGCCGTGCGCTTCGTGGAGCGCCAGGAGCAGGCCCAGCGCGACCATTTCGTGCGCGAGAACCTGGACGCCATGGCCGTGAAGGTGGGCGATCTGCAGGCCCGCCTGATGCGCCTGGAGGCCGTGGGCGAGCGCGTGGCCGGCATGGCCGGCATGAAGCCCGAAGAGCTCAAGAAGGTCGAGCCCACCCCGCCTGGCGCGGCCGGCAGCGGCCGGGGCGGCGCCCTGCCCGCCCTGCGCGAGCCCACGCGCGTGAGCGGCTTCGACGACATGAACCAGCTGATGGAGCGCATGCAGAACCTCAGCGACCGCAATGCCGATGTCTTCACGCTGATCGAATCACGCCTGTTCGAGAAGCGCCTGCAGGATCTGATGATTCCCAGCAGCGCGCCGGTGCTCAATGTGCCCGTGGGCTCGGGCTTCGGCTTCCGCTCTGACCCGTTCACGGGCCGCCCCACCCTGCACACAGGGCTGGATTTCCCATCCGACACGGGCACCGCCATCCTGGCAGCCGCTGGCGGCGTGGTGGCCTCGGCCGGCCCGCACCCGCAGTACGGGTTGCTGGTGGAGCTGGACCACGGCAATGGTCTGATCACCCGTTACGCCCACACCTCGAAGATGCTGGTCAAGCAGGGGGATCTGATCCGCCGCGGCCAGAAGATCGCCGAGGTGGGTACCACAGGCCGCTCCACTGGCCCGCACCTGCACTTCGAGGTTCTGGTGGAGGGCGTGCAGCAGGATCCGGCCAAGTTCCTGGCGGGCAAGGGGCAGGCGCCGGCGAATGTGACGCAGGTGTTTCGCTGAGCAGTAGGTATGCGCGGGACCGTTGCAATGGTCTATTTTTCTGAAAAACAGAATCTTATTGACAGAATAATCAACAAAAAGTAGACTTCTCCAAACGCATGATTCACTCGTTCAAGTGTCCAAAAACAAAAAAGCTTTTTGAAGACAAGCGGGTTGCTCGTTTTGCGAACATTGAGCGTGTTGCTCGCCGCAAGCTTCTGATGTTGCACGCGGCAGTGGACTTGGATGGATTGAAAGTGCCCCCAGGTAACCGCCTGGAGGCACTGGTTGGAGACCGTGCCGGGCAGCACAGCATCCGCGTCAACGACCAATGGCGCATCTGCTTTGTCTGGAAGGGAGATGGGGCCCACGACGTAGAGATCTTGGACTACCACTGATGTGGGGTTCTTCCCCCGTGATGGGGCTGTGCCCTGGAGGAGTTGTTATGGCCGCAACGCTACTTGATGTGATCCACCCTGGTGAAATCCTGCTGGAAGAGTTCCTGAAGCCCATGGAGATCACGGCAACCAAGCTGGCCGCGGACATCGATGTGCCGCCCAGCCGCATCAGTGACATCATTCATGGTCGCCGGCCCATTACCGTGGACACGGCTGTTCGGCTGGGCCTGTTCTTCAGCATGGATCCGCGCTTCTGGACCAACCTGCAGAGCGAGCATGACCTGCGCGTGGCCAACAGAGACATCGAGACCATGAAGAAGCGCGTGCGCGTCTTCGAGCACCCGATGGCTGCATGAGGTCCAGGGCTGATCAGTCTGATGCCGCCCCTGCCCCCTCCAGTTCACTCAAAACCTTTTGATGGAAAGCCTGCTCGCGGGCAATCTGCGCTCTCGTTCCATCGGTGAACTCACGTTTGGCTTGCTCTGACAGCTGCCCGCTTCGCAACACTTCCTGATTGCGCAACCTCAGCTTGGCCACCTCGCGTTCATGCCGGCTGTTCTCCTGCGCAATCTGCCTTGCTTTTGCGGCCTCTGTGACACGCCACCGCTCTTCTTGCTCGATGGCCGCCTGACGGTCGGCATACATCGGATCACTGATGCGGCCCGCCATGAAAATGCGCCTGTGCCGCAAGTAGCCCCACATGCGATAAGGCTCACGCCCGCCAATGAGCAAAGGCTGGCCGTCCTGCTCCAGCTGCTTCAACGCTTCTTGCGCGCGGGACAGCGCTTGAGCATCACCGGACGACTTCGCCTGCTGTTCCTCGCGTTGCAGATTGCGCCGGCGTTTGGTGCGTTCCATTTCCCGACCGCCAAACGTGAACCAGTCTTCTGAATCCGGCATCATGCCTCGGGTGTCCGAGCGCATGAAGAGCTTGAACCAAGCTCTGGAGTCATGCACATAGTGTTCAAGCAGGCGTACCGCCGCTGACGGCAAGGCATCGGGGCCGTGATAGGCCCATTCCTCATGCAGCCATGTGTCCCATTGTTGCTGCTTGTCCCGCATCACGCTCTGCAAGGCGCCAAGTGCCCCCCAAGACACTCCGGTCAACAGCATGCCCGCCAGTTGCGCCGCAGGTACAGGCGTCAGGCGAGCGGCGGTAGAGGCTTTGGATGCCCAACCCAGGCAATGGTCGAAGAACACGTCGTCAATCTTGCTGAACTTGCCGGGGTCTCGGCTCTCCAGAAAGGCCACTTCCTGTCGCAGCTCCCGTTCGGCACCCTTCAGATCTTCTGCATCTTGATGACGCGAATCAGCCGGATTGCGCATGAGGCCAGGCGCAGCGGCGATACCGCCGGGCCTATTCATCACGGCCTTGCGCCAACGCAGTGAAATACCGTAGTGGTGGCGGATGATCCGGTGCAGTTCATCACGCGGCTGCGTCTCGGTGGGGTACATGCGGCCGAACACGGGATCGCCCTTGCCCTGCGTGGGCGGCACGCGGCCTTTGCGAGTGGCCTCAATGTAGGCGTTGAAGTCCTGCTGCAACTGAGCGTCTATGGCAAAGTTGGCGCCCCTGAAACCAAGCATGTGAC
This sequence comes from uncultured Aquabacterium sp., assembly GCA_937923225.1. GTDB lineage: Bacteria > Pseudomonadota > Gammaproteobacteria > Burkholderiales > Burkholderiaceae_C > Aquabacterium. The sequence goes on from CALAKR010000126.1 coordinate 3,380, forward strand.
CTTCTGGCGCCAAAGGCACGCCGGCCATGCGCGCTTCGCGGTACATCTGCGCCAGCGGGATCTGCGACAGCTTGAGCTTGTCTCCTGCCGCGCCCTCTCCCAACGAGCGCCCCTGATCACCCGGCGGGTAACCCCCACCCACATCGGAGTGCACACCGGGATAAACGATCTCCTTGCAATTGGCTGGCAGCTGGTTGTTCTGGCAGACCGAATCCAGCGGGAACGATCCACGCACCTCGGCAGAGGCCACGAGGTGCACGCACCGCCGCACAGCCGGCGGCACGGCCAGATTGGCTTCATGCGCCCAGGCACCATGGCCTTCGAAGTAGGGCGTCGACTGCGCCAGCCCTACGGACGCCACCGTATCGAAGATGCCCAGGAAATCGATCTGCAGCGGGATGCCAGCCAGCGCCTGCCCCCACCTGTTGTGGATCATGTTGACATACGCGCGCGCCTCGGTGGCCCCGCGCGAGAAGCCAAACACCGACAACCTGATCTTTCGAAGATGCGGGAGGTTGCCGCC
>CALAKR010000127.1 GCA_937923225.1 uncultured Aquabacterium sp.
CGTGGCCGCCGACTTGCCCATGCGGGCACGGGCGTGCTCACGCAGCGCGTGCGCCATCTCGTGGCCCATGATCATGGCCACTTCATCGTCATTGAGCTGCAACTGCTCCAGGATGCCGGAGTAGAAGGCGATCTTGCCGCCGGGCATGCAGAAGGCGTTGAGCTCCTTGGTCTTGAGCAGGTTGACTTCCCAGGGCCAGTTGCTGGCACGCTTGTTCCATTCCAGGCTGTACGGGATCAGGCGCTTGGCGATGGCGCGCAGGCGCACCACCTGCGGGTCGTTGTCGGCGCCCAGCGCGTTCTTCTGCCGGGCCTCGGCCTTGAGCTGGTCGTACTGCTGTACGGCGGCCTGCTCGATCTGCTCGGCCGGCACCAGCCGGCTGAACCCCGACTGGTTGCCCACGTCCACCCCTTCACGCGCCAGTGCGGGGGCGCCCGCCAGTGCGGCGGCCAGGGCCAGGGCAGTGATCACGGGGCGGGCAGACAGGAAACTTCTTTTTTTCATGATTTGCAAAGTCCTTCCAGGGGGGCGGGCCTGGGCACATGCCACAGGCTGTCACAGGGCTTAACGCGCCTCGTCGCGAGAAAGCATACGACGAACCTGTGGCAGCAGCAGATAAGCGGGAAATGAGAGCCCGAAGGTCAGCAGGAAAAACATCGCGTAACCCATCTGCTCCACACCCAGGCCACCCGCCCAGCCGGCCACCGCGCGCGAGAACGCGAAGATGGACGACAGGATGGCGTACTCGGTGGTGGCGCGCTGCTTGTCGGTGATCGCCATCAGGAAGGCCAGGAAGGCCCCCGTGCCCAGCCCGCCAGTGAAGCTCTCCAGCGCGCTGGCGGCGTACACAGCGGCTTGATATTGCAGCTCGATCGGCGCGCCGGGCACCCCATGCGGCACCCACCAGGCGGCCAGCGCATAGCCCAGGTTGGACAGCGCCTGGGCCAGGCCCAGCACCCACAGGCCCCTGAAGATGCCGGCCCGGTCCACGTACCAGCCGCCCACCAGCCCCCCGGCGATCGACAGGCCCAGGCCCACGTTCACCGACACCAGGCCGATCTGCGCGGGCGTGAAGCCGGCGTCCACCCAGAAGGGCTTGACCATGAAGCCCATGGCCGCGTCGCCCAGCTTGAACAGCAGGATGAAGACCAGCACCGGCACCATGCCCGAACGGCCCAGCAGGCTCACCCAGCCGCCGAACACGGGGCCATCAGCCATGGCCCCAGCACGCGGATCACGGGCGGCCACCACCATCAGGCTGCTGCCCAGCAGCATCAGCCCTACGGGCACTGCGCCCTTGAACCACCAGGTGCCGGCGTTCGCCGTGACCCAGGACAGCAGCGGGTTCACCTGGGCCACGGCCGCCGCGGCGTCATCAGGCTGCATGGCCTTGGCCAGCGGGCCCAAAACCGGCCACAGCAGGCCCGCGATCACCAGGCCCAGCGCCAGCAGCCACAGCGGCTGGGCGCGCAGGCGGCGCCATTCGGCCGCCCAGGCGGATTCGCCAGTCTCGGCAGCTTTCACGACCACGGGGCGGGGCGCCGGCGCGGGCGCCAGCAACGCCAGCGAGCCGTTGACCAGCAGCAGCACGGCCGCCATCGCATACGCCGCCTGCCAATTGGGCGCCCCGGCCGTGCCCGTCCAGCCCGCCACCACCAGCATGCCGCCCGCCGTGAGCATGCCCACGCGGTAAAAGCCAATGCGGATGCCGTTGGCCACGCCGTACTGCCCACGTGACAGCTGCTCGATCGTGTAGCCGTCGGTGGCGATGTCGTTGGTGGCCGACAGCACCGTGAACGCCGCCAGCAGCACCCAGGGCCAGCTTTCGCCGCCGCCCAGGGCCTCGGGCCGCATGGCCAGTGCCGACAGCACCGCCGCCATGCCCAGGTTGGCCCCGGCGATCCAGAAGCGGTGGCCGCGCAGCGCATCCACCAGCGGCGCCCACAGGAACTTCACCGTCCAGGCCAGGCCCAGCAGGCTCAGCAGGCCGATCTCGGCCGGGCCCACGCCCGCCTGGCGCAGGTGCACCGGGAACAGGTCGTAGAACAGCCCCAGCGGCAGGCCTTCCGAGAAGTACAGCAGGGCCACCCAGAACATCAGGCGGGAGGTCGTCGGCGGCCGGGTGGTCGCGGCGGAAGGCGGTTGCGTCATCCCCGCATTCTAAAAAGGCTGCGAGGGGTGCTTTTTGCGACTTATGTCCCTCAATTCAGCCAAGTTTCGGCCGAAAACCCGATATCACCCTTCTGCCCTCCGGCAGGGACGGGTCCACACACTGTGCTCCACAGGAGTCTTCGGGAAATGAAGTTTCGAACAAGAATCTGGATGCTGCCGCTGAGCGCAGCAGCGGTTTTCATCGTCGGCATGATCGTGTCGTTCATGATCAACGAGCAGACCTCGGCGCGGTTCAACCAGCTGTCCCAGGTCGATGCGCCCTATGCCGAACAGGTAGCGCGGGTCGAACGCGCCATTGAGCAAGTGAGCATTCACTTGCAAGGTGCTGCCATCGAAGGCAGTGTGGACCGCCTGGCCGATGCCGAAACCGCCGTGGCCAACGGCCGCAAGGCGCTGGACGCACTCAAGAAGCTCGACGGCAAGACCAAGGAAGCCACCGAACTGGCCAACGCCTTCGAGGCCTTCCAGTCCAAGGGCATCGCCGCCACCCGCGGCATGATCGAAAAGAGCGGCGGGGGCGATGAGGTGGGCCAGATGCAGGCCGCGCTGCAGAACCTGACCAACGTGCTCAAGGCCCAGCAGACGCAATCTGCTGCAGACCTGGAAGCTGCTGCCGAATCCGTTCACCAGGGCATGAACATCAGCCTGTGGGCCTCCGTGGTGACCGCGCTGGTGGTGCTGGTGGTGCTGGGCCTGGCCTCGTGGGCCATCGTCACCTTGGTGTGGAAGGACCTG
>CALAKR010000128.1 GCA_937923225.1 uncultured Aquabacterium sp.
AGGTGCAGATCCAGACCGGCTCCGAAGCCCAGCAGCGCGCCACCCGCCGCACGCTGATCCGCGTGCTGGAAACCGTGCTGCGCCTGCTGCACCCGATCACGCCCTTCATCACCGAAGAGCTCTGGCAAACCGTGGCGCCCGTGGCCGGTCGCAAGGCCGCCGATCAGGAAGCCTTCCTGATGCTGGCCGACTACCCACGCCCCGACCTGGGCCGCGTGTGCGCCGAATCCGATGCCTGGGTGGCCAAGCTCAAGGCCATGGTGGGCGCCGTGCGCACCCTGCGTGGCGAGATGGCCCTCTCGCCCGCCGAACGCGTGCCCCTGCTGACCACAGGCGACGCCGACTTCCTCACGCAGGCCGCGCCCATCCTCAAGGCCCTGGCCAAGCTGGGCGAGGTGCAGGTGCTTGATGAAGCAGCCTTCGCCGCCGCCACAGCTGCCGCCCCGGTGGCCGTGCAGGGCGATGCCCGCCTGGCGCTGCACGTCGAGATCGACGTCGAGGCCGAGAAGGAGCGTCTGGGCAAGGAGATCAAGCGCCTGGAAGGCGAGATCACCAGGGCGCAGGCCAAGCTGGGCAACGAGAGCTTCGTGGCCCGCGCGCCGGCTGCCGTGGTGGAACAGGAAAAGCAGCGCATGGCTGATTTCAGCGCCGCACTCGAACGCGTGCGCTCGCAGTTCCAACGCCTGGCTTGAACTTGGCGTGAACCACAGGGCCACCTTGCCGCCCCCGCGAACCCTCTGGGTTACCTGCGGGATGGCGGCGAGGTCGGCCGCTGCCTGCTGCAGAAGGTGCAGCGCATCGGCTGCGCTGTCAGCTTCACCTCTCCGGCCGGGGGGTTATGCCTGCCATCTCGAGTTGCATGGCGATCATATTCACCAGCGAACCCACTGAGGGCCGGCCCGTGTCCACCGCGTAATGCGCTGTCTGCTCATAGAGAGGGTGCCGATGTTCGTAGAGCTCGCGTAACTTCGCCATGGGATCAGCCACCTGCAGCAGCGGGCGCTGCGTGTCATGGCGCAAGCGCCTGTGCAGCTCTTCCGGAGTGGAGCGCAGATAGACCACCGTACCGCGTGAGTGAAGGCGCTCGCGGTTGGCCGGCCGCAGCACGGCGCCACCGCCCGTGGCCAACACCAGCCCGCGGGCCTTGTCATCTTCTGTTTCGCCTGCGGCGGCCGCAGGCGGCTGCGTGAGTTCGTCAAGCACCTCCTCTTCGAGGTCTCGAAACGCCTGCTCACCATGCAACTCAAAAAAAGAACGGATCGGCATGCCGATCCGCTCTTCGAGCACAGTGTCCGCATCCAGAAAGCGGACACCCAGGCGTCTGGCCAACTGACGCCCGACGGTGGATTTACCCCCGCCGGGCAGGCCGACTAAAACAATTAACACAGTCACTCAATCCATCAATGTTCAGGTGACCACCGGGAACTCGGTGCGTGACCACCTGCGCTGAGCCACTCAACGCAGCGCGCTCTTCTCCGACACCACCTTGGGCGTCAGGAAGATCAGCAGTTCCGACTTGTCGTTGGTACGGGTGGTGTTCTTGAACAAATGTCCCACCACCGGAATATCGCCCAGCAGAGGCACCTTGTTCACGTCGTTACGCTCTGTCTGCACAAAGATACCGCCGATCACCACCGTGCCACCATTCTCCACCAGCACTTGAGTCTGCACGTGCTTGGTGTCAATGGCATAACCGGCTGTCGTCTGGATACCCACGCTGTCCTTGTTCACGTCCACATCAAGAATGATGCCGCCCTCGGGCGTGATCTGGGGTGTCACCTCCAGCTTGAGGTTGGCCTTACGGAACGCGATAGAGGTGGCGCCACTGGAAGAAGCCACCAAGTAAGGAAGCTCCGTACCTTGCTCGATCAAAGCCTTGACCTGGTCAGCCGTGATCACCCGCGGGCTTGACACGATGCGCCCCTTGTTATCAGCCTCGAGCGCAGACAACTCCAGATTCAGGAACTTCTCGCTGCCCGCCTTGAACAACGAAATTGCGAAGGAAGCAGCAGAGGTCCCGTCAATCGCATTGGCGGGCAGGTTCACGAAATTGTAGGAATCCATGGGCGGCGTATCTGCCAACCAGCCCATCTGCCTGGACAGCGCCGTATAGCTGCCACTCACGCTGCCGCGGAGCTCACCGCGACCAACACCACTTCCATTGAGCATGACCGAACCGAGGCGGGCACCGAGGGTACGGCTGAATGTGTCATCCGCCTCAACAATCCGCGCTTCAATCAACACCTGACGCACCGGGATGTCGACCTTGGTGATCAGTTGCTGGATCTCTTCGAGCTTGGACGGGATGTCGCTGACGAAGAGCTGGTTCGTGCGCGTTTCGAACAGCACACTGCCGCGCTCCGACAGCATCTTGGTCGTGGTGCTGTTAGAACCACCACCACCACCGCTCGTCGACTGCCCCGTCAGGCCCTTGGCGATGTCCTCTGCCTTGACGTAGTTCAGCTGGAACGCCTGCGTGCGCAGCGGTTCGAGCTTGGCCACCTCAACCTTGGCCTCGAGATCCATCTTCTCCTTGGCGTTGATCTCGTCCTTGGGCGCGATCCACAGCACGTTGCCGTTCTTGCGCATGTCCAGGCCCTTGGCCTGCAGGACCACGTCGAGTGCATGGTCCCAGGGCACGTCGCGCAGGCGCAGGGTCAGGTTGCCGGTGACGGAATCGCTGGTGATGATGTTCAGGCCCGAGAT
>CALAKR010000129.1 GCA_937923225.1 uncultured Aquabacterium sp.
CGACGCCATCGAGCAGCAGATGGTGGGTGCCGGAGAGCCCCGCCGCCCGGTGCACAACGGCGACACCTCGCCGCCCACCCTGCCCGGCGGCATGCCTGCCGACGGCTACGCGGCCACCCGCCCCTTCAGCCCGACGGACATCCCCACCCAGCCCATGCAGGCGCCGGATGCGCCCACCACGGTGCCTGAAAGCGTGCTGATCTCGGCCCGCACCGAGGTGCCCCGCATGCCTGGCGATCCGCCTGTCGTCCGCGGCCCCGTGCACTCGCCCCTGGCGCCCACGGGATTCACCAACGCCTTCGCGGTCGACGTCAACGAGATCACGCACGATTCCGAGCTGGATGAGGCCGTGATCGCCTTCGCCAACGCCGATTTCGAGCAGTGCGAACGCAACCTGATGACGCTGATCCAGCCGGGCGGGCCGCGCCACGGGCAGTCGGACACCTGGATGGTGTTGTTCGACCTGTACCGCGCGCTTGATCAGCAACCCAAGTTCGACACGCTGGCCAATGCCTTCGTGCACCAGTTCGGCCTGTCGGCGCCGCAGTGGTACTCGCTGCCCGAGCGCGTGTCGCGCCACCTGGCCGCCCGCACGCAGATGGTGGCACCGGCCAGCGCCGCCACCGAGGCCAAGCCCGTCCAGGCTCGGGCCGCCGTTGAAAGCACCGAGCCCCCTCTGGAAGGCTGGATCGCGCCGCCCATCATGGACACCGACGCCCTGGGCCGCCTGCGCTGCGAAGTGCTGCAGCTGCCCCGCCCCTGGGTGATGGACTGGGCTGGCGTCGAGGCGATCACGCCCGAGGCCGCCGGCCTGCTGCACAAGCAGTTCAAGGACTGGGGGCTCGAGCCCCTGCAGATGACCTGGATCGGCATCGACCGCCTGCTGGACGTGCTCATCGAGATGTCGCCCACCGGCAACCGCGATGCCGACCCGGACATCTGGATGCTGCGCCTGGAGCTGCTGCGCCTGGCCAACCGCCCAGACCAGTTCGACGAAGCCGCCATCGACTACTGCGTCACCTACGAGCTGTCACCGCCCTCCTGGGAGGCGCCGCAATGCAGCGTCAAGCTGATCCGTGACGCCGCCTGCACGCAGACCGTCTCGCTCAGCCACATCGGCGATGTCTCCACCAGCTTCGTCGAATCCATCCTGCACGATGACATCGAGTTCATCCAGGTGGCCTCGCTGGAGCTGTCCGGCCAGCTCAGCGGCGACATCGGCAGCACCCTGTCGGAGCTGGACACCCAGCTCGGCGCCAGCGTGGCGGTGCAGCTCGACTGCGCCCACCTGATCCGGGTGGACTTCATCGCCGCCGGCGATCTTCTGAACTGGGTGCTGGCACGCAGCGCCGAGAACCGCACCGTCAACTTCGTGAACCCACACCGCCTGGTCGCCCTCTTCTTTGGCGCCATGGGCATCACCGAGCACGCCAAGGTCAAGCTCCAACTGGTCTAATAGAGGCCATGGAAAACTATCACGGCACGACCATCGTGAGCGTGCGCCGCCGCACCGCCGCGGGCACCTGGCAGGTGTCCATGGGTGGCGACGGCCAGGTCACCCTGGGCCACATCGTCGTCAAGGCCAGCGCGCGCAAGGTGCGCCGCCTGTACCGCGAACAGGTACTGGCGGGCTTCGCGGGCGCCACCGCCGACGCCTTCACCCTGTTCGAACGCTTCGAAGCCAAGCTCGAAAAGCACCAGGGCCACCTGGCCCGCGCTGCGGTCGACCTCACGCGCGACTGGCGCACCGACCGCGTGCTGCGCCGCCTGGAGGCCATGCTGGCCGTGGCCGACCGCGAAAGCTCGTTGATCATCACCGGCAACGGCGATGTGCTGGAGCCCGAGATGGGTGTCATCGCCATCGGCTCTGGCGGCGCCTACGCCCAGGCGGCCGCACGTGCCCTGCTGCAGAACACGGAACTCGGCGCCGCCGAGGTGGTCAAGAAATCGCTGGAGATCGCAGGCGACCTGTGCATCTACACCAATCAGAACCACACCCTAGAAACACTGGATTGATGCTCACATGAGCGCCATGACCCCGCAAGAAATCGTCAGCGAACTCGACAGCCACATCATTGGCCAGAAGAACGCCAAACGGGCCGTCGCCATCGCCCTGCGCAACCGCTGGCGCCGCCAGCAGGTCGAGCAGCCCATGCGCGGCGAGATCACACCCAAGAACATCCTGATGATCGGCCCCACCGGCGTGGGCAAGACCGAGATCGCCCGCCGCCTGGCCAAGCTGGCCGACGCGCCTTTCGTGAAGGTCGAGGCCACCAAGTTCACCGAGGTGGGCTATGTGGGCAAGGACGTGGACACCATCGTCCGCGACCTGGTCGAGGTGGCCATCAAGCAGGAGCGCGCCCACCAGATCAAGCTGCAGCGCATGCGCGCCGAGGACGCCGCTGAAGAACGCCTGCTCGATGTGCTGGTGCCGCCACCGCGCCATGACGTGGGCTTCACCGCCAGCCCAAGCAGCGACAGCACCGCCCGCCAGGTGATGCGCAAACGCCTGCGCGAAGGCACGCTGGACGACAAGGAAATCGAACTGGAACTGGCCGAGGCCAAGCCCACGGTCGAGATCATGGGCCCCGCCGGCATGGAAGACATGGCAGAGCAACTGCGCGGCATGTTTTCGCAGATGGGCGGCGAGCGCAAGAAGCTGCGCAAGCTCAAGCTGGCAGATGCCCGCGCCCAACTGATCGAGGAAGAAGCCGGCAAGCTCGTCAACGAAGAAGACATCAAGGCCCGCGCGCTCGAAAAGGCCGAGCAGAACGGCATCGTCTTCATCGACGAGATCGACAAGGTGGCCGGGCGTGGCGCAGAGGGCCAGGGCGGTGAGGTGTCGCGCCAGGGCGTGCAGCGCGACCTGCTGCCCCTGGTCGAAGGCACCACGGTGAACACCAAGTACGGCATGGTGCGCACCGACCACATCCTGTTCATCGCCTCGGGCGCCTTCCACCTGAGCCGCCCCAGTGACCTGATCCCTGAGCTGCAAGGCCGCTTCCCTATCCGGGTGGAGTTGCAATCGCTGTCCGTGGACGATTTCGAGGCCATCCTGACGCAGCCCAGCGCCAGCCTGATCAAGCAGTACCAGGCCCTGCTGTTGGCCGAAGGCGTGACGCTGGAGTTCACGCCCGACGCGATCCGCCGCATCGCCCAGATCGCCTTCGAGGTGAACGAGCGCACCGAGAACATCGGCGCGCGCCGCCTGTCGACCGTGATGGAACGCCTGCTGGAAGAGCTCAGTTTCAGCGCGCCCAACCTGTCCGGTCAGACACGTTCAATCGATGGCGCTCAGGTGGACACCAGCCTGGGTGAACTGGCGCGCAACGAGGATCTCTCGCGCTTCATCCTCTGAGCCAGAGGCCTGGCGGCGCCTTTATGGCGCCTGCCCGGCTCAGCCTGCAGCCGCAGCCGCAGCCGCAGCAGGACTCAGGAGGTCTCGCGCCCCAACGCCTGCTCGTGCGCCAGCACCAGCAGCCCCTGGAAGATCAGGTGTTCCACAAAGCGTACCGGCAGCTCTTCGGCCAGCGACAACAGCTTGGGTGCAGCGCCGCCGGACATCAGCAGCAAGGGATCGCTGCCCTCCCGACGCGCCAGGCGGCGGTAGCTTCGCTCGATGGCCCCCGCGATGGCATCCGTGCCGCCGCTGGTCAGCGCATCGCTGGTGTTGGTCGGGAACTCTGTCGCTGAGCCCATGGGCACCTTGAGGCCCGCCGTGCCCGTTTCCAGCGCGCGCAGCATCAGGCCGAAGCCCGGCATGATCGATCCGCCCAGGAAATGGCCTTTGCTGTCCAGCGCATCGATGGTGACGGCCGTGCCGATCATGATGACGAGCGCGGCAGCTTTGGAGGGCCCCAACTCCCGGCTTTCATGGCGCGCTCCAACCAGGGCGGCCCAGCGATCAGCCCCCAGGCGGTGAGGATGGTCATAGCCGTTGATGACACCCCCCGCCTGTGGCGTGGCCACCAGCCAGTGCGGGGAGAGGCCCCAGCGGCTCAGGTGTTCTTCGACCCGGCGCTTGATGGCTTCGCCAGCCACCACGCAGCCCAGCATGCCCTCGGCGCGTGGCAGGTGCTTCCAGGTCGTCTCCCACAGGCCGTCGATGTCCTCCAGAACCACGGCGCCTTGCT
>CALAKR010000130.1 GCA_937923225.1 uncultured Aquabacterium sp.
TGGGTGTGGGTTATTGTCTTCCGGACAAGATCCGCGGCAACGACGATCCGGTCTTCGACTGGTTGCGTGAGCACCCGCCCTCGGGCGGCGAGCTGTTCGACGGCCTGAAGTACCGCCGCGTGCTGGAGCGCGGTGACCAGATCACCGAACTCGTAGCCCACGCCTGCAAGAACGCGGCAGCGGACGCCAAGGTGGACCTGGCCGACATCGACCTGCTGACCGGCTCAGCCTCGGTGAGCGGCTGTTATGCACCCAACGACCTGTGTGACGTGCACCACCAGTTGGGTCTGCCATCGACCTGCCGCGTGATGACGCTGGGCACCGACTACACCGCCTTCCATGATGGTCTGCGCATCGCCAATGACCTGATCACGGCCGGCTCGGCCCGCAAGGCTCTGGTGGCCTGCGGCAACAACTGGACGCACCATGTGGACTACCACGAGGCCGTGGCCATGGCCGCCTCGGACGCGGCGGGTGCAGCGGTTGTTGGTGCGACGGAAGACACCAGCCGCTTCACGCTGATCGACTGGGACAACGAGACCGACAGCTCGTGGTTCCGCGCCCTGCGGATGGAACCGCGCTTCCACGAGAAGCACGGCGACCTGGCGCTGTTCACCACGCCGCTGATGAAGATCGACGAGAGGAACGGCGCCACCGCCGTGAAGACCTTCGGCGTGCCGGTGCCACCCAAGATCATCGCGCGCATGCTGGCGCGCCACGGCATCACCAGCCAGGACATCACCCTGGTGGCGCACCAGAGCTCCAAGTCCATCTACGAGGCCTGGAACGCGGCCATCCAGCCGGCGACCTACATCACCACGCTGGAAGATCTGGGCGACATGGTGTCATCGTCCGTGCCGGTGAACCTCGCCAAGTGCTATGGCGAGATCAACACCAAGTACCTGGTGCTGATGGGCACCGGCATGGAGATGCACGCAACCGCCCTACTGTACCTTCGTAGTTGAGTCGGGCGAGGAATCCACCGGGGCCGCCTGCAGGTAAGGCGGCGGGTTGAGCCCCAGGTGGCTCTGCAGCATCTCCTCGGCCGTGGCCAGCGCGCCTTCCACCCAGCCCTGCGCGTGCGAGTAGGCCTCGCCGCAGATGTAGACGGGCACGTTGGACACCGGATGGATGATGCGGTGGCCCACGTCGTAGCTCTCCACATGCTGCGGCCAGAAGTTGGCGCCGCCACCGAAGGGGTCGTCGCCCCAGTCACGGTACGCTGCGGCATAGGGCTGCAGGTCCGGGTGATCCTGCACGCCGTGCATCTGCAGCAGCAGGCGGTGCGCCTCGTTCACCATCAATTGCGGTGCGGGGTGCTCGTTCCACTCGTCGGCGGGCAGGCCTTCGCCGGCCGGTGCATGCGCCTGGTTCTTGAACTTGACCGGGTTGTCGCGCAGGCCGGCCCAGTAGTCCAGATCGAGCCCATCGTCGTAGATCAGGATGGCACCGGCTTCGGTGTCGTTGCCCACCGGCCAGTAGTAGCACTGGCGGATCGGCAGGTCGGTGACGGACTGGCCCTGCGTGATGCCCAGCTTTTCCCACCAGCGCGTGCGGTAGCACAGGGCCAGCTTGAACAGCGGGATCGGCACGACCGACTGGATCAGGCGGTGCACCTCGTGGTGCTCGGGCGCCAGCACGGCACCGCTCTGCTCGATCAGCTCCAGCGAGCGGCGCGGCATGGCCAGCACCAGCTTGCGCGCCAGCACCACGTGCTCACGGCCCTCGTGCTCGATGTGCAGCTCGATGCCATCTTTGCCATCCGGCAGGCGGGTCTTGTCGAAGCGCACCAGGCGGTGGTGCAGGTGGGTGATGCCGCCTGCGTCCTCATAGCGCTTGGCAATGGTCAGCGGCAATGACTCATAGCCCTCCACCAGGCGCTTGTACTCGATGGTGGCGCCGTAGTCCGACAGGTTCCAGGGGAAGCCATCGGCCGCGTTCCAGGTGAAGTAGATGCTGTCGTAGCCGCTGGTGTCCTCGGCATATTGAAACGCCTCGTGGCTGACCGAGCGGTTGTACACGTAGCGCATGGCCAGGTCGCGCAGCAAGGTGCCTTCGTAGCGGCCGCTGCGGGCCAGCTTTTCCCAGTCGACCGTCTTCAGGTCGACGTGGTCCACGCCCAGCACCTTCTGCAGAAAGCGCTGCGCGGCCAGCACGGTGAAACCGTCCTTGATGTTGGCGCGCTCGTCTTCGGTCAGCACGTAGGGGATCTTGTCCGGATCGGTCAGATCGCCCGTGCGCAGGTGCTTGCCGCGCAGGTAGGCCACGTTGTTCGCCTCGCCCACCGAGAAATCCACGGTGGGCAGCTGCAGGTAATCCACCAGCGCCTTCACCGTTTCCTGGCCCGTGGTGAAGCGCATGCCGCCCAGCTCGATGCGGGCCTGCGGCATGTCCGGTGGCGTGACGGACAGCAGCCGTCCACCCAGCCGACCGCTCAGCTCGAACAGCTTCACCGACCCCGGTTTCAAACCGCCATCGGTCAGCAAGCGCCAACCGCTGTACAGCCCGGACACCCCGCCGCCAACGATGGCGACGTCCAACACCTCAACACCTGAATGCTTTGTATCCACATCGGAATCCCTTCATATCTACGTTTGAAACACACACACACGAGAGTTACAACTGTGGCTTCTCCAATCCTCATCAATTGATTCAATAAGGGACGAATCACCATGCAAACAGGCCAATCCTTGTCGGTCATCCCCGGCGCCCAGACCATTCCCAGCTGCACCGTCGCGCAACTGCTCGTGCAGTACCTGATCGCCGAGGGCGTCACCAAGGTGTTCGGCATCCCCGGCGGCGCGGCCGTCTGGCTGATGGAAGAGCTCAAGAAGCACGCCGACCAGATCGAGTTCGTCATCTGCCGCCATGAAAGCGGCGCGGCCTACATGGCTGATGGGCACGCGCGGGCCACCGGCGGCCTGGGCGTGGTGCTGACCACCTCGGGGCCGGGCGCCACCAATGCCGTGTCAGGCGCCATGAACGCCCAGGCCAGCAATGTGTCGCTGTTGGTGATCACGGGTGAGGTGCCCGAGAAGTACTTCGGCCAGGGCTATCTGCAGGAAGGCACCGACGCCAAGCTCGACGTCAACGTGATCTTCCGCAACGCCGTGGAATCGAGCGCGATGATCTCGTCGCCCAGCAACTTTCAGACATTGTTCCAGCAGGCCCTGCGCAACGCACGCTCGCTGCCCAACCGCGCCGCGCACATCAGCCTGCCCAACGATGTGGCCGGCACCTGCATCAGCCCACCACCCACCAAGCCCACACCCAGCAGCTACACGGCCCGTGCTGCCTGCGCCGACCCAAAGGCCCTTCAGGCATCGCTGCACGAACTGCTGGAGGCCCGTCGCCCGCTGCTCTTCCTGGGCAACGGCAGCCGCGCCGCGCTGGCCTCGCCCGAGCGCCTGCGCGCCTTCACCGAGTTCGTCGACCGCTTCGGCATCCCCGTGATGACCACGCCCGATGCCAAGGGCATCTTCCCCGAAACGCACGAGCTGTCCCTGCGCAACTACGGCATGTGCGCCAGCGCCTGGCCTGATCTGTACATCAAGCCCCTGGGCGATCCCGATCACTACGATGCGCTGATGGTGCTGGGCTCCACGCTGGGCGAACTGGCCACCACCACGGCGGCATCCAACCCCTACGACAAAGCCCTGCTGCCCACGCAGCACTTCATCCAGCTGGACCTGGATGCCGGCGTGATCGGCCGTGACTTCCCCGTCACACGCGGCGTGATCGGCGAAATCGGCGCCAGCCTGGATGTGCTGCTGGCCCATGCGCACCAGTACCACCACCCCGATCCCGCCAAGGTCGATGAGCGCAAGGCCTTCATCCGCGAGATCAAGCGCAGCCACACGGCCTGGGCCGATCCGGCCGGCCGCGACGCCAACACCGCCCCGGTGCACCCTGCCGCCATGATCCGCGTCATCAATGAGCAGGTGAAAGAAGGCGAAGTCTTCATCGACGCCGGCAACTGCGTGGGCTGGTCGCTCAACAACCTGGTGGTCGATCCGCCCGTGCGCTACCAGAGCGCCCTGGCCATGGGCCCGATGGGCTTTGGCGTGGCCGCCGTGGTGGGCGCCAAGATGGCCCTGCCCGACAAGCCCTGCGTGGCCATCGTGGGTGATGGTGCCTTCATGATGCATGGCGCCGAGGTCTCCACCGCAGCCCAGTACCGCACCGGCGCGGTGTGGGTGGTGCTCAATGACAATGATCTGGCCATGGTCAGCCAGGGCATGGCCCAATTGCTCCCACCAGCCCCTGCCTGGCAGGACTACTACAAGCTGGGCGCCCCTGATCTGGTGCTGTTCTCGCAAGGTCTGGGTGCCGAAGCCGTGGCCATCCTGCCCGACCAGGGCCCGGAGGCCTTCCGCACAGCCCTCGTGAAAGCCCTGAATTCGGCCCAAACCAGCGGCAAGCCCCAGGTGATCGTGGTACATATTGATCCGAAGCCGATGCCGCCCTACGGGTGGCCCGTGCTGCCGATTCCCAGCTGCACCGTCCCCTCATCGGTCAGTGCACCGGGAGGTGACAGTTCTCTTTGAGGTCTCTTTCTATGGTCGATGCAGTTTCGGTCGATGCGGTGGTGGTAGGTGGACGATGCGCCGGCGCGGCGACAGCGATGCTGTTGGCACGCCAGGGGCATCGCGTGCTGGCCGTGGACCAGGACACCTTCCCCAGCGACATGAAGCTGTCCACCCACCTGGTGTGGCACGCTGGCGTCGACCTGCTGCACTCATGGGGCCTGCTCGAAGCACTTCAACGCGCCGGCACCCCCCTGCTGACCCACTTCAGCCTCGACCTGGGCGAACTGGTGCTCAGCGGCCACCCGCCTAACACCCAGGCCCAGGCCGCCATCGCGCCGCGTCGCATCGTGCTCGACCAGGTGCTGCGCGACGCCGCAGCCCAAGCCGGCGCCCAGCTGCTCGACAACATCACCTTCCAGGACGTCACCCGCGATGCTGACGGTGTGGTCAATGGCATCCAGTGCAAGAAGGCCGATGGCAGCCCCCTCACCGTGCAGGCACGCTGCGTCATCGGTGCCGATGGCCGTGGCTCACGCGTGGCGCGCGCGGTCGATAGCCCCAGCGCACACGAGTTCTCACGCGAGCAATGCAGCGTCAACGTGTTTGCCTACTTCAGCGGCGTGCCGATGGACGGCGTGGAGTTCTACTCCCGCCCCGAGCGCATGGGCTATGCCTGGCAGACCAACGATGGCCTGGTCATGAGCGGCGTCATCCTGCCCGGCCGCGAGCAGCGCACCGAGCGCGAAGGGCTGGAGCCCCTGATCCTGGACGAGCTGGCCGCCATGGCCCCTGACCTGGCCGCGCGCCTCAAGGCCGGCCGCCGCGAGTCCGACTGGCTGCGTGTGTCCATCCCCACGGGCGCCCGCCAGGCCTCGGGCCCGGGCTGGGCCCTGGTGGGCGATGCCGGCATCACCTTCGACCCCATCACCGCCGCCGGCATCACCAATGCCCTGCGCGATGCCGAGCACCTGTCGCAGGCCTTGCACCAGGCCTTCAAGGGTGAGGCCTCGCTGGACAAGGCCCTGGCCGACTACGCCGCGCAACGCGACGCCACCGCCGTGCCCTGGCACCTGTTCGCCCAGCAGATGGCCGAGCTGACGCCCCCGCCGCCCGAACTGGTGCAACTGCTCGGCGCCCTGGCCGGCAACCAGCCGCAGATCGACCGCTACTTCGGGATGTTCGGACAGACGGTCTCGCCGGCCGACTTCTTCAGCCCCGAGAACATGCAGAAGATCATGGACGAGGCCCAGGCACGCGCCTGAGGGTCACACCGCCACCAGCAGCGCCTGCGCTTCGTCGTGCCGCTGCTGTGATTGCAGCAAAGCCCTCAGGTCGTGCAGCGCACGCCGGCGCCAGGCATGCGCCTGCTGGCCGGAAGCCACCGCCAGGGCATGGCGGATGCTGCCCTCGGCCGCCACCAGATCAGGCTCGGGCCCCATCGCCAGCAGCCCGCCCTTGATGCGGTGAAGCTCTGCTGCGTGCCAGCACTCGCCACCAGCTTCCGTCAGTTGCTCTGCCTCCGCGATGCGCACCAGGCCTTCGGCCCTCTGCCCCGCACGGCCCAGCGCCTCGGCCAGCAGTGCCAGGAAGAAGGGCACGGCAATGCCGGCCCCGGTGGCGCGGAAGGCCGTCAAGCCCTCCTTCATCAGCGCAATGCCTTCATCCTGCAGGCCCTTGCGGGCCAGGGCCCAGCCCTTGCTGATCACGGCCATGCCGGCCACATAGGCAAAGCCGTGTTTGGTGGCCAGGCGCAGGCCCTCTTCCACCCGCACCAGCAGCTCGTCGACCCGCCCGCGGTGCAGGTAGGACATGGCGCCCCAGGTCAGGGTCCAGGCCGTGGAATAGGGGTGGTTCAAACGGGCCGCGAAGCGCTCCTGCTCGAGGCACAAGGCATCGGCATCGTCTTCCAGCCCCATGAACCAGCGCGTCTGGGCACCATGCACCATAGACACCAGCTTGAGATCGGTGGAGTACAGCGCGATCAGGGCACGGTCCTGCGGATCGCAGTAGCGGTGCTCGACCTGCTCCACATGGCCCTGCACCTGGTCGAACTGCCCGCTGTACATGCACAGCTGCACGTGGATCATGTTGGCCACCAGCCAGGCGTTGCGGCTGTTGGACTGGCGCGCCACCGTCATCATGCGCTGGCCGATGGCCACGGCGCGGTTGATCTCGCCGTGCACCAGGTGGTAGATGCACACGCCCCACAGCGGCCAGATGGCCTCTTCGAGCTGATCGGCCGCACTCGCCAATTCGTTGGCGCGGGCAAAGGCGTGCGACACCTCTTCGGCCGCCCAGCCCCGGCCCAGCATGTGGGCCGTGCCCAGCGAGGCCTGCAGCTGCAGCTCGATCTGGTTGCGCTCTGACGACGGCGGCAATGAGGCACAGGCCTTCAGGCCCGACCCCAGATGCGCAGCCGCCTCCTGCAGCGCCAGACGCTGCACCGCCAGCTCGCTGGCGCGGCGCCAGTAGGGAATGGCCACGCGCGGCTGGCGTGCCGCGCTGGCGTGCCGGGCCAGCAGTTCCGGCTCGGCCTCGGCCACGGACGAGAAGCGCTCCTGCAGCACCGTCACGATGGCGCCATGCAGAGCCTCGCGGCGCGGCGTGAGCAGGGAGTCGTAGGCGGCGTCCTGCACCAGCGCGTGCTTGAAGGTGTAGATGATGCCCTGGTGGCCCACCTGCTCCAGCGCCAGGC
>CALAKR010000131.1 GCA_937923225.1 uncultured Aquabacterium sp.
GGACGGCCACCCCTGCTGCGCCTTCGGCACCAGCGGCGAGTTCATCGCGCAGAACCCCAACACCTTCGCGGCGCTGTACCGCGCCGTGCTCACGGCCTCGGCCATGGCCCGCCAGGCCAAGAACCGCGAGCTGATCGCCAAGGTGATCTCGCCGGCGCAGTACCTCAACCAGCCCGAGGCCGTGCTCACGCAGGTGCTGACCGGCCGCTTCGCCGACGGCCTGGGCAATGTGCGCAACGTGCCCGACCGTGCCGACTTCAACCCGATCCCATGGCAGTCGATGGCCGTGTGGATGCTCACGCAGATGAAGCGCTGGGGCTACGTCAAGGGCGATGTGAACTACAAGCAGCTGGCCGAGAAAGTCTTCCTGCTCACGGATGCCAAGAAGCAGATGAAGGCCCTGGGAGAGCCCGTGCCCGATGGCGCCTACCCCGGCTTCAAGGTGATGGGCAAGGCCTTCGACGCCGCCAAGCCCGAGGCCTACCTGGCCAGCTTCGCGATCAAGCGCACTTGATCTGCTGATCGGCACTTCTGCACTGACGGAACCCCATCACCATGCGACAAGCAGCCCCCTGGTGGCAAGGCGAGCGCTTCAAGGCCGCCCTGCTGTCCCTGCTGATCCTGGGCCTGATCCTGGGCGTGTGGCACCTGGCCACCCTGCCCAAGACGGCGCCCGTGGCCAGCCTATCGCCCGAGCAGATCGAGTACCTCAAGCTCATGGGCAAGGATCCGGGGGCCTCCTCGGGCGGTGGCACCACCTCGGGCTTCCCGACCCTGGCCCAGATGGGCAGCACGGTGGTGGCGCACCTGTCATCGCCCTTCTACGACAACGGCCCCAACGACAAGGGCATCGGGCTGCAGCTGGGCTACTCGCTGGGCCGCGTGGCGCTGGGCTACCTGATCGCGGCGCTGGTGGCGATCCCGCTGGGCTTTGCCATCGGCATGTCGCCGCTGATCTACCGCGCGCTCGACCCGTTCATCCAGGTGCTCAAGCCCATCTCGCCGCTGGCCTGGATGCCGCTGGCGCTGTACACGATCAAGGATTCGGCCGCCTCGGGCATCTTCGTGATCTTCATCTGCTCGGTGTGGCCCATGCTGATCAACACGGCCTTCGGCGTGGCCAGCGTGCGGCGCGACTGGCTCAACGTGGCGCGCACGCTGGAGGTCTCGCACTGGCGCCGCGCCATCGAGGTGATCCTGCCGGCGGCGGCGCCCACCATCCTCACCGGCATGCGCATCAGCATGGGCATCGCCTGGCTGGTGATCGTGGCGGCCGAGATGCTGGTGGGCGGCACGGGCGTGGGCTACTTCGTGTGGAACGAGTGGAACAACCTCTCGCTGCCCAATGTGATCTTCGCCATCCTGGTGATCGGGGTGGTCGGCATGCTGCTGGACGCGATGTTCGCCCGGCTTCAAAAGGCGGTGACCTATGTCGAATGATGCCGTGACCCCATCGGCGCTGGATACGCGCCCCTACTTGCAGGTGCAGTCCCTGGGCAAGCGCTACCCCGGGTCCCCAGAACCCGTGTTCGAGCACGTGAACTTCCAGCTGCGACGCGGCGAGTTCGTCTGCATCATCGGCCATTCGGGCTGCGGCAAGACCACCATCCTCAACACGCTGTCGGGGCTGGAACAGGCCAGCGAAGGCCATGTGTTCATGGACGGACGCGAGGTGAACGCCCCGGGCCTGGAGCGCGGCGTGGTCTTCCAGGGCCATGCGCTGATGCCCTGGCTCACGGTGCGCCAGAACATCGCCTTCGGGGTGCGCTCGAAGTGGCCTGACCGATCACGCCAGCAGGTGCGCGAGCACGTGGAGCGCTACGTGCGGCTGGTGGGCCTTGAGCACGCCATCGACAAGAAGCCCTCGCAGTTGTCGGGCGGCATGAAGCAGCGCGTGGGCATCGCGCGGGCCTTTGCCATCGAGCCCAAGATGCTGTTGCTCGACGAGCCCTTCGGCGCGCTCGACGCGCTCACGCGCGGCACCATCCAGGACGAGCTGCTGCGCATCTGCGCCGAGACGCAGCAGACCGTCTTCATGATCACGCACGACGTGGACGAGGCCATCCTGCTGGCCGACCGCATCCTGTTGATGAGCAACGGCCCGCGTGCCCGCATCGCCGAGATCGTGGTCAACACCCTGCCGCGTGACCGCACCCGCGCCGGCCTGCACCACGACCCGCGCTACTACCCGTTGCGCAACCACCTGGTCGATTTCCTGGTGGACCGCGCCAAGGACCTGAGCCATGGACGCGCCCCGGCGCAGCCGCTCGAAGTGCATCCGGGGTTGATGGCCGCCTGATGGCTGCGTGAGGCCGCCGAACGCACGCCGCCCACCCCACGATCGATCACAACGCTGAGGACACCACCATGAACGACGCCCGCCTGAGCCGGCCCCCCCTGCCTCCCTTCACCGAAGAGACCGCCCGCCTGAAGGTGCAGATGGCCGAAGACGCCTGGAACAGCAAGGACCCCGAGCGCTGCGCGCTGGCGTACACGGAGGACTCGTGGTGGCGCAACCGCAGCGAGTTCTTCACGGGCCGCGAGGCCATCAAGGCCTTCCTGGCGCGCAAGTGGGCCAGGGAGCACCAGTACAAGCTCAAGAAGCGCCTGTTCGCCTTCAGCGGCAACCGCATCGGCGTGTGCTTCGAGTACGAGTACCACGACGACCAGGGCCAGTGGTGGCGGGCCTATGGCAACGAGAACTGGACCTTCGACGAGCGCGGCCTGATGGCCCGTCGCGAGGCCTCCATCAACGACGTACCCATCGATGCCTCCGAACGGCAACTTTGATTTGACGACAACGCCCCCTTTTTTTGAAACAGGAGCAAACATGAACCGCGAAGACGTGACCGACCTGATCGTGCAGGCCAAGGTGAAAAAGGGCCTGAAGTGGGCCGACGTGGCCACCAAGGTGGGCCTGAGCAAGGAGTGGGTGACCGCAGCCTGCCTGGGCCAGATGACGCTCACCCCCGAGCAGGCCGGCGTGCTGGCCGAGGTGTTCGACCTGCCCGACGAAGCCAAGCTGTGGCTGCAGGAAGTGCCCTACAAGGGATCGCTCCCCACCAGCGTGCCCACCGACCCGCTGATTTACCGCTTCTACGAACTGGTCAGCGTCTACGGCACCACCTTCAAGGCCTTGATCCATGAAGAGTTCGGCGACGGCATCATGAGCGCCATCGACTTCAAGATGGACCTGCAGCGCGAGCCCAACCCTGCTGGCGACCGGGTCAGCATCGTGATGTCCGGAAAATTCCTGCCGTATAAAACGTACTGAAGCAGGGCTTGCGTGGTCCGGGGACCGCGCAAGGTCCGCGCCATGGCCGGTGAGCCCTTTCGTTGGTGAAACCTTAAAAGGAGCACATGCATGGCCCGTGGTCTGTCCCTTTCTTCTTCTGCCATCCGCCGCCGACGACGTCACCAGCCTTTGACCAAGGCGCTGTGGCGGCCGAGTGGTGTGATGCTGGCCTGCGTGGCCGGCCTTGGTGCCATGTCGGCACTGCCATTGGCGTACGCGCAGGCAACTGTGGCCGCACCAGCGGCATCGACATCCTCAGCCACGCCCGATGACAAGCCCCGTTGGCGAGGGCAGGTCGGTGCTTCCATGGCCGCCACCTCGGGCAACACGGACAGCACGACGCTGTTGCTCAACATGGACCTGAACCTCAAGCGGCCAGACGACAAGACGACGCTGACGGGGCATGTCAACGAGGGGCGCACACGGGCAGGGGATGGTGATCGCCAGACCAGTGCGGCACGCTGGGACCTGAGCGGGCAGTACGACCATGACCTCAATGAAGACTGGTTCGGCTTCACGCGCCTGGGCTTCGAGCG
>CALAKR010000132.1 GCA_937923225.1 uncultured Aquabacterium sp.
GTAGGAATGGAAGACCTTGCGGATCGTGGACTTCATGAAGAGCAGGCAGGCGTGGACGACGGGGCCGCGGCCGTGAAGCGGCGGCCTACAGTATGGATCGTTCTGCGGGATGCCGCGCTGGCCTGGATCGAGCACCGCAACATCGGCACGGCAGCGGCGCTGGCCTACTACGCGGCTTTTTCACTGGCGCCGGTGCTGGTCATCGCCGTGACCTTGTCGGGCGTGTTCTATGGCCGGGAAAGCGTCGAGGGCCATGTGGTCGAGCAGTTCAAGGATCTGCTGGGCCAATCAGGGGCGGAACTGCTGCAGAGCATGATCCAGGCCAGCTACCTGTCCACGGCCAGTTGGCAGGCGGGGCTGATCGGCCTGGGCGGGATCCTGATCGGTGCCACGGCGTTGTTCGGCGAGCTGTCGGCCGCCTTCGAACGCATCTTCGGCACGCAGCGCACTTACCGCTATGCATGGCTCAGCGCCGTCATGGAGCGGCTCAAGGGGCTCACGCTGGTGATCGGCATCGGCTTTCTGCTTGTGGTGTCGCTGCTGGTCAGCGCTGGTTTGGTGGTGGTGGGCGAGTGGGTGGCGCGTTGGTCACAGGCCGAGGCGGTGCTGCTGAGCTTGCTCCAGGCCGGCGTATCGCTGCTGATGCTGTCCCTGCTGTTCGGGATGATGCTGCGCCTGATGGCGCCCGTGCGCCTCAAGCCCATGACGGTGGCCGCCGGCGCGCTGACCACCTCGGTGCTGTTCGAGATCGGCAAGTGGGGGCTGGGGCTCTACCTTGGGCAGGGCGTGGTGGGCTCGGTGTTCGGCGCGGCAGGCACCTTGGCGGTGCTGCTGGTGTGGCTGAACTACGTGTCGATGGTGATCCTGTTCGGAGTGGAGCTGACCTACCAGTTCTACCGCCATCAGGATGTGCTCAAGCGCAAGAAGCGGCATTGAGGCCCTGAGGCACAGACCAAGGTGCCTCAAGGCTGTCAGGCACTGCTGACGTTCACTCGCGCCATGCGCTGATGGCCCTGTGCCATCGTGGCAGGCAATCTCGGGCTGTAATTTTTCACCCCGCGAGGAGCAATGCCATGAAAGTACATGACCAGACCCATCCCGCCATGAAGAAGGTGGCCGACCTGATCGAAGACATGAAGGTGTGCATGATCACCGCGGTCGATGAGCACCACCTTGCCAGCCGCCCCATGAGCCCCATCCTGCTCGACAAAGACGGTTCCCTGTGGTTCCTGACCAGCGCCTCTGCCATGCAGGGTGTGCGGCTGGAATCGATCACCGCAGCCTTCTCCAATGAATCGGATGCGAGCTATGTGTCGATGGAAGGCCACGCCTACCTGCTCGACGACACGCCCACCAAGGAACACCTGTGGTCGTCCTTCGCGAAGCCCTGGTTTCCTGATGGCCCGGACAGCCCCGATCTGCGCGCGCTGAAGTTCGTGCCGCGCACGGTGGATTTCTGGGATTCGCCTTCCAGCAAGGTGATCCGCCTGTTCGCTGTGGCCGCTTCGGTGATTGCCGGCAAGCCTGTGGGCCTCGGTGAACACGGGCACGTGGCACTGGGGGCTCGATGAGCGACACGCAGGATCAAGCCTCTACGCCGTCCGCGACCTCGCCATCACCGCGCCAAACCGGCCCCCGCGTGGGCTGGTGGCTGGGCGGGGTGCTGGTGGTGGGGGCGATCGGCGCCGTGGCTTATGGTGAGCACCGGGGCTGGCCGTGGCTGTCCGCGCCGGTCGAGCGCATGCTCTCGCAGGCCTTGCACCGGGATGTGAGCTTCGGCGAAGCGCCTGGCCAGGGGCAGGCACGCGTGCAATTGATCGGCGGCATCCGTGTGTGGGCCGATCAATTGCGTATTGGTGCGCCCGATTGGAGCAAGACACCTTTCATGGTGTCGGCCGAAGGGGCTTATCTGCAGGTGGCCTATCACGACCTCTGGCGGGCCTACCGGGGCAAGCCTGTGCTGGTGGAGCAACTCAAGGCCCGTGAGTTGGTGGCGTGGCTGGAGCGCACGGCCGACAACAAGGCCTCGTGGCAGTTCGGGCCGCCGCGGCCCAGCAAGCCTGGCGCACCGTCGTTGCTGGATGGCCTGCACTTTGACGTGCTCCAGCTCGTACGTGGCGAGATCCACTACAAGGATGTGCCGCTCGCGCTGGACTCAAAAACCGAAGTGTCCATGAGCGTGCGCGATGCACGCAGGGCGCCCGCCAGGGTAGAGGGCGATGTGGACGAGGGGCTGCGCGCCCAGACCCTGGGCAGCTACCAGCGTCTGCCCTTGAAGGCCTCGCTGACCTCAGGGCAGTTGGCGCCCTGGTTGCTGGGCGGGGAAGGCCGCATGGCCTGGCCCATCGACTTCCATCTGAACGTCGGGCGGGCTCGGGTCGATTTCAACGGCTCGGTGGACCAGCTCAACGCGCAGGCCGATGTGCTCGGCCATTTCAAGGCGCGAGGCCCCTCGCTGGCTGCCATGGGCGAGCCGCTGGGTGTGACGCTGCCGACCACAGGCAATTTCGACATGCGTGGCGCCGTGCGACACCGGGGCCTGCGCACCTTCGTGGTCGTCAAGGGCGCAGAGATTGGCACGAGCCGTCTGCGCGGCGAGTTCGCCTTCGATCGGAGCCCGAGGGTGCCGATGCTGGCCGGCCGTCTAGGCGGCTCGCGCCTGGCCCTGGCCGATCTGGGGCCAGCTGTGGGCGTGCCCACCGATGGCCAGCCCACCTCCAGCCGCAGTGAGGATGAACGCGTGCTGCCGGATCGCCGTTTCGATTTGCCTTCACTGGCCGTGATGAACGCCAATGTGGTGATCGACATCGCGCAGATGGACCTGGGTTCGGACACGCTGGCGCCGCTGGAACCCCTCAAGGGCCACTTGGTGCTCGACCAGTCCGTGCTGACCATCAGTGATCTGCAGGCCCGCACGGCCCAGGGTGAACTGACAGGCCGTCTGGCGCTCGATGGCCGTCAGAAGAACAAGGCGCTGTGGAATGCCGATCTGAGCGTGAACAACGTGGTGATCGAGAACTGGATCAAGGCACTCAAGCCGGAAGGCCGCCCCGCCTACCTGACAGGCCGGATCAACGGCCGGGCGATGGTCAAGGGCGAAGGGCAGTCTACCGCGGCCATCCTGGGCTCGCTGACCGGGCCGGTGCAGGTACGACTGCGTGACGGCACGATGTCGCACCTGGCCGTCGAAGCCGCTGGCATCGATGCTGCCCAGTTGCTGGGCGTGTGGATCAAGGGTGATGAATCGTTGAACGTGCCCTGTGCCCGTGCGGACATCAAGGCCTTCAACGGCACGCTCACGCCGGAGCTGTTCGTGGTCAACACCAAGGATTCCAGCGTGTGGGTTCAGGGCAGCCTGTCGCTCAAGGAAGAGCGCATGGCGCTGCAGGCACGCGTGGCTCCCAAGGATTTCAGCCTGCTGACCCTGCGCACGCCCGTGCTGGTCAACGGCCCGCTCAATGATCCCAAAGTGTCGATCAAGGCCTCGGCCTTGTTGCCGCGGGTAGCTGGCGCCGTGGCTCTGGGCTTCCTGAATCCGGTGGCGGCAGTGGTTCCGCTGATCGATCCGGGCAATAAGGATATTGCTCGGCAGGCCGACCAGGCTTGTGAAGCCGCGGGGTAAGCCAGCTGATCTAAGAACTGAGCACACAACACAAAGGCCGCCCTCGGGCGGCCTTTACTTCTTGACGTTATTTCGGCGTTGGCGCCGCTACCAGCCCGTCAGGCCGTGTGCACGCGCATCAGCGGTGTCAGCACGCCATTGACGCGGGCGCGCACTTCCAGCCAGGGGTGCTTGCGGTGAGCCAGGTGGCGGCGCACGGCCTCGGCGGCGGCGTGCATCAGGCCATGGCGGGTAGGCTGGCCCTTGCGGCACAGGTCGCGGGGGATGACCAACGCGATTTCCTGCGGCACCTGGGGGCGGTCGGCCACAGCCAGCATGCAGGGCACGACCACCACCTTGTGGTTGGCCAGGCTCACTTCCACGTCGTGGAGCGGGTCGTGGGCCTCGTCGACGTGCACGGTGCTCAGGACCTGGTC
The DNA here is from genome assembly GCA_937923225.1 of uncultured Aquabacterium sp. Lineage (GTDB taxonomy): Bacteria > Pseudomonadota > Gammaproteobacteria > Burkholderiales > Burkholderiaceae_C > Aquabacterium. The sequence goes on from CALAKR010000132.1 coordinate 4,039, forward strand.
CAGCTCCTTGATGTTCACGATCTTCATCTCGGGTACCTCGTTATCGTTCTTGTGATGTGTTTGCGCCATGCCGGTGATGTTAGGCAGGCGGCATCGAGGCGTCTGTCGTCGTGGACTGGTTGCCCTGTAGGCGATGACCGACCCCGTACTTCAGGGGTTTCGGACACTTTCTGACGGCGTCTGGGGGAGTCAGTGGTCACCGACAAGCGGATCGGTGGGCGCTGTCCGGCGATGGGGCGTACCGCCGACGGCGTGTGTGGAGGCGATGCGCGAGCATGGCGTCATGGGGTGCCTGATGCACTGTATCGACGCGGATCAAATCCAGTGATGTGCGATCAGGCGCTCCGAGAACACAGAACACTGAAAGGAAACATCATGCTGAAATGGGCCTTGATCTTCGCGCTGATCGCCGTTGTGGCCGGTCTGCTGGGCTTCACCGGCGTGGCGGCAGGTGCCGCCTCCATCGCCAAGCTGCTCTTCGGGATCTTCCTGGTGCTGGCGCTGG
>CALAKR010000133.1 GCA_937923225.1 uncultured Aquabacterium sp.
CGGCAGCTGTGATCTGCGTGTAGTGGCAGCCCTACAGAGCCCATTGAGCCTTCACTTCTTCTTGCTTGGCTTGTTGACGAAGTTGCGCATCAGATAGTCATTGAACATAGGCACGGTGAAAGCAATGTCACCGTGCGATGGGCTGTAGATCATGCCTTTGCTGATGATCTTGGACCGGCGCGGCCCCAAACTTTGATGAGTTTCCCCAAGAGCGGCAGCCACGTCGGACGAGCGATAAGGTCCCGGCCCAAGCATTGCCATGGCAATCACGTACTCCCGCTCTTTGGGCGTGAGCCGATCGAAGCGCACCTTGAAGAATCCGTCGTCCAATCGGCGCGTGGCCGCCAGAGCCGCCTGCCTGGCATCTGTCTCATCAATCTGAGGTTCGTGTGCAATCTCCCAGCTCTGGTAGCCCCATTCCTGAAGAAAATAGGGATAGCCTTGGGTTTTGGCGAAGATCTCATTGAGCGCTGCATCGGTAATGCGCTGACCTTCATCTTCTACAGGTTGGCGAATGGCCGTTTTGGCATCATCCGGCAACAGCGGGCCGACAGCCGGATAGTGGAACAGCCGTTCGGCATACGATTTGGCATCGCCCGACAGCGCTGCCACCTGCGGCAGCCCAGCACCAAAGAACAACACAGGCAGTTCCTTCTGGCTGATCTTGTGCAAAGCCACAATCAGTGCAGCAAGATCGTTGGCTTCCAGGTATTGAACTTCATCTATCAGCAAGGTCCAGGCGGTTCCTGCCGCTTTGGCTGCTTCACCTACCCGCACAAACAGCTCGGGCAGATCGTTTTCGAGATTGCCACTGTCCGCGACACCTGGCTCAGGATCGACGGACACCGAAAGCTCGCCATAGCTGAACTTGAAAGCCGAAGCAAACGACCGCAATGCTCTCATCGCATGATGCGCTTTAGCCTTTGCTTTTTCGGCAATGGACAGTTTGCGCAGCACCTGGCTGATTTTTGGGATCAGTAGCTCACTGAGCCGTTGGCCTTCCGGCGCCTCCACGAACGAGGTCAGATGGCCCGCAGACTCAGCCATCTCCTCGATTTTGCTCAGCAGCACCGTCTTACCCACGCCTCGCAGCCCCAGCAACATCTGGGCTCGACTTTGTTTGCCCAGCAGCGCTCTCTGGATGGCGACATGCGCATCCTGAAGAATGGCTTCTCGCCCCGCAAGCTCTGGCGGACGGCTACCTGCACCTGGTGCAAATGGATTTCTGACAGGATCCATGGTCTCTTCCCTAAGAATTTACCGAAGTCTAACATTGTCTAATGACAATCGAATATACAGAGGTAATTTTCATTAGAGAAGAGTTTAGGCCAGCACCACCACCTGCTGCTTCACCGCATACAGCGCCAGCTCCACATCGTTGCGGGTGCCCGTTTTCTCGAGGATGCGCGCGCGGTAGGTGGACACGGTGTTGGGCGACAGGTGCAGCTGCTCGGCGATGTTGCCCACCGAGCTGCCCTGCGCCAGCAGGCGAAAGACCTGGTCCTCGCGCTGCGACAGGCTCTCGTGCGCCGGCCTGTCATGCGGCTCGCTGATGGAGCTGGCCAGCACCTCGGCCACGCTGGCGGTGATGTGGCGCGCACCGGTGGCGGCCTTGCGCAGCGCGGCGATCATCTCGTCGGGGTCGGCGCTCTTGTGCAGGTAGCCGCTGGCGCCCAGGCGCAGCGAGCGCACGGCGAACTGCTTGTCGGGGTAGGTCGAGAGCATCAGCACCGGCAGGCGCGGAAACTCGGCCTTGAGCTGCTTGAGCACGTCCAGCCCGTCACGGCCGGGCATCGCGATGTCCAGCATCACCACGTCCAGGCCCGGCCCTTCGTGCGGCGCCAGGAAGTCACGCACCTGGCGGATCGCGTCGACACCATCGGCCGCCTCGGCCACCACGGTGAGGTCGGGCTCGTCGGCCAGCACCTGGCGCAGACCCTGGCGCACGATGTGGTGGTCGTCGACCAGCAGCACGCGGATCATGAGACGGCCCCCTCCAGCGCCACGGCCTGCCCCTGCTGGTACAGCGGCATGGTCAGGATCACCGTGGTGCCGCTGCCGAGCTGGCTGTCGATGTGCAGCCAGCCGCCGAAGTGGCCAGCGCGCTCGCGCATGCCCATCACGCCGTAGGCATCGGTGCTGTCGAAGGCGCTGGGCGGAGCGCCCCGGCCGTTGTCCTTGACGAGCAGGGTGATGTCGCTGGGCGTGGCGCTGATGCGCATTTCGACCTGCGTGGCCTGGGCGTGGCGCGCCACGTTGCTCAGCAGCTCCTGGAAGATGCGGAACACGGCGGTGGCCAAGGGGCCATCGGGCGCGGTCAGGTTGGGCGCGATGTCCATGGACCACAGGCAGCGCAGCTCGCCGCTGTCGGCGAAATCCTGCGCCTGCCATTCCAGCGTAGCCCACAGGCCCTGGTGGTCCAGGATGGAAGGTCTGAGGTCCGTGATGATGCGTCCCACGTTGTCCACCGCCATGTCGATCAGGCCGCGCATGTCTTGGCACTTGCAGCGCAGGTTGAGCCTGTCGTCCAGGCGTTTCTCCAGCCAGCTCACATCCATCTTCAGGCCCACCAGCAGGCTGCCGAGCTCGTCGTGGATCTCGCGGGCGATGCGGGTGCGCTCGTCCTCGCGCACGCGGTCGATGTGGGCCTGCAGCTCGCGCAGCTGGCCCAGCGCCTGGCTCAGGGCCTGGGTGCGGTCGGCCACGCGGCGTTCGAGCAGCTCGTGCGCGGTGCGCAGCTGATCCTCGTGGAGCTTGCGCTTGGTGATGTCCACGAAGGTGACGACCGCCCCGTGCACCACGCCCTCGTCCAGGATGGGGTAGGACGAGTACTCCGCCGGGAAGGCCGTGCCGTCACGCCGCCACAGCACCTCGCTGTCGATGCGGCAGGGCACGCCGGCACGGAAGGCATTGAAGATCGGACACTGCTCGGCCGGGTAGTGTTGGCCGTCCGGGTGCGTGTGGTGGGCCAGGGCGTGCATG
>CALAKR010000134.1 GCA_937923225.1 uncultured Aquabacterium sp.
CACACTGCGCTGATCGAATCAGCTGGATGCTTCATGCCGCACACCCCTTCGCACTCCTTCGTCCGCCCGGGCCTTGTGGGCTCGATCGCCTTGTCGGTGATGGCAGCAGCGTGGCTGGCGCCCACCCCGGCCGTGGCGCAACAGACGGAGCCGGCCAAGGCCGTTGGCGAGGCACAGCCCCCCGTCGGCTACGGCCCCAACCCGAAGCTGCCCGGGCCTGACAAGCAACTGATCCCCACCGTTCACATTGCCAATGCGGCGGGCTGGCCCGCAGGGGACAAGCCAACGCCGGCGCCGGGACTGCAGGTACAGGCCTATGCCACGGGCCTGGCGCACCCACGCTGGCTGCTTGCGCTGCCCAATGGCGATGTGCTGGTGGCCGAGACGAACGCGCCGCCGAAGGACACCAAGGGCATCAAGGCCCGCGTGATGAAGTTCGTGCAGAAGCAGGCCGGTGCCGGGGTGCCCAGCCCGAACCGCATCACCCTGCTGCGTGACGGGGACGGCGATGGCGTCGCCGAGACCCGCCACGAGTTCCTCAAGGGCCTGAACTCGCCTTTCGGCATGGCGCTGGTGGGCAGCACCCTGTACGTGGCCAATGCCGATGCCATCGTGGGCTTTCCATACAAGCCAGGCCAGACCAGCATCACGGCCCAGCCCGAAAAGGTGGTGGATTTGCCCGCCGGCCTGAACCACCACTGGACGAAGAACATCATCGCCAGCAAGGATGGCAGCAAGCTCTACGCCACGGTGGGCTCCAACAGCAACATCGGCGAGAACGGCATGGAGGCCGAAGAAGGCCGCGCTGCCATCTGGGAGGTGGACGTGAAGGCCAAGACCAAGCGCCTGTTTGCCAGCGGTCTGCGCAACCCCGTGGGCATGGCCTGGGAGCCCGGCAGCGGCACCTTGTGGACGGTGGTCAACGAGCGAGACGAGCTGGGCAACGATCTGGTGCCCGACTACATGACCTCGGTGAAGGACGGCGCTTTCTACGGTTGGCCCTACAGCTACTTCGGCGGCCACGTGGACGAGCGCGTCAAGCCCCAGCGCCCCGACCTCGTTGCCAAGGCCGTGGTGCCCGACTATGCCCTGGGCTCGCACACCGCCTCGCTGGGCCTCGCCTATGCGGAAGGCAGCAACCTGCCCGCCAACATGCGCCAGGGCATGTTCATCGGGCAGCACGGCTCGTGGAACCGCAAGCCGCGCAGCGGCTACAAGGTGGTGTTCGTGCCGTTCGCCAATGGCAAGCCCAGCGGCATGCCGCTGGACGTGCTGACGGATTTCCTCAAGGATGACGATGCCCGGGGCCGTCCGGTCGGTGTGGCCTTCGACAAGAAGGGCGCATTGCTGGTGGCCGACGATGTCGGCGATGTGATCTGGCGGGTGTCTGGCGCGGTATCGCCAGCGCCTGCTGCCAAGCCCAAGGAACGCCCATGACCCTCACCGCCCACCCCGAGGCCGCCTCTGCCGCCAGTGCGCTGGCGCGCTGGTCCCAAGAGCCGCTGGAGTTCCGCGCCGACATGGAGCGGATCGACGATGACGAGGCCGATGTGGCCATCGCCATTGGCCGCACCATGCGCGGCATCGCCGAGACGGTGCTGGAAGACGAAGGCCAGGCAGAGCGGGGTGTGCATGCCAAATCCCACGGCATCGTGATCGGCGAGTTGCGTGTGCACGAGGGCCTGCCCTCCTCGCTGGCACAGGGGCTGTTCGCTCGCCCGGCCACCTACCCCGTGGTGATGCGCCTGTCGACGATTCCTGGCGATGTGCTGGACGACCGGGTGTCCGTGCCGCGCGGCATGGCGATCAAGGTGATCGGGGTGGACGGCGAGCGCCTGCCGGGCAGTGAGAGCGAGGTCACCCAGGATTTCCTGATGGTGGATGCGCCGGCGTTCGGTCAGGCTACGCCCCGGGACTTTCTGCAGGGGCTCAAGGGGCTGGCGGCGACCACGGACAAGGTGCCTGCGCTCAAGCGGGGTTTGTCGACCTTCCTGCGTGGGGCCGAGAAGACGCTGGAGGCCATGGGCCTGGAAAGCTCGTTGCTCAAGACCCTGGGCGGCCACCCGCTCACCCACATCCTGGGTGAGACCTTCTACACCCAATTGCCGCTGCTGTACGGCCGCCATGTGGCCAAGCTCAGTCTGGTGCCGGTGTCCGACCACCTGCTGGCGCTCAAGGGCCTGCCGCTGGATTCGTTCGTGGCCAGCGGCTCACCCAACCCGATCCGTGAAGCCGTGATCAATCACTTCGAGCACCACGGCGGCCAATGGGAACTGCGCGTGCAGCTGTGCACCAACCTGCAGAGCATGCCCATCGAGGATGGCTCGGTGACATGGCCGGAGGCGGAAAGCCCGTATGTGACGGTGGCCACGCTGGATGCGGGCGTGCAGGACGTGTGGAGCAGCGGCCGGGTGGCCCAGGTAGACCTGGGCATGGCCTTCTCCCCGTGGCAGGGTCTGGCGGCGCATCGTCCGCTGGGTGCACTCAACCGTGTGCGCAAGTCGGCCTACGGGGCATCGGCACGCTACCGGGCCCAGGCGAACGGCCAGGTGCTGCGCGAGCCGCGCTCACGCCACGATCTTCCCGCCTGAGCGCCAGGGCAGTGTCAGTCCTGTGAGGGCTGCTGCCGGTAACGCGCTGGCGTCATCCCCTGCCAGCGCTGGAACGCACGGATAAAGGCCGCCGATTCCGCATAGCCCAGTTGCTGCGCGATGGCTTCCACGGGCAAGGTGGTGTGGGCCAGCAGGTGTCGCGCGCGGGCGTGCCGGGCATCGGCCAGCAAATCGCGGAAATTGTGCCCTTCGTCCGCCAGTTGCCGGCGCAGGCTGCGCTCCGACAGGCCCAGCGCCTTGGCCACATCCTCCGAGCCGGGAAATTCGCCATTGAACAGGCCCAGGTGGGCCTTCACGCGCTCGGCTATGCCTTGCTGGGCCTCCTCGGCCTGTTGCGTCTGCAGTTGCTGGTCGCACATGGCACGGTACATCGCGTGCGCGGCCGGGTCCGCAGTGGGAAAGCGCAGCTGCAGGTGCTCGTTGCGCAGCCAGAAGCGCGCTTCTGTTTCGCCGAAGCGCACGGGGGCGTTGAAGTAGGCCTCGTACTCGGCCGCCTGAGGCGGGCGCGGGTAGGGCATGTCGATGCGTTCGGCGTGGATGTCCAGGCCCATCGTGGCCTGCATGTCGCGCACCATCTTGTAAGTGCCTGAGACCTCGCCATCCACGCGGAAGCGGAAGGCATCTGGCGCCATCGCCATGGGTGACAGCACCAGCGCGCTCAGGCGCTCACCCGGCTCCAGCCTCAGCGTGCCGAACAGGTAGGTCAGGCGCTGGTACCTCACGCCCATCTGGAAGGCTTCCCACGCGTTGGCGCAGGTCATGATCAGCATCACCAGCGGGCCGTAACCAGCCAGACCGTAGAAGCCGCCCAGGCGCAGGCCCAGCATCGGGTCGTGCAACTGCTCGGCCAGGTCGGCGTAGATGCGCAGTTCGCGTGCGCGTTCGATGCGGGTGCTCGGGTCGAGCGTGTCCGCGTCCAGCCCATGCTTGCGCAGCACGGGGCCTGGGTCTTCGCCCAGTTGCTTGAGGCCCTGCACCATGTAGATCAGGCCGAGGATGGATCGCGTGCTCATGTGATCGAGGTCAAGGAAGGGGCGGGATGAACCCTTGAAACTGGCCGAAACCAGCAGGCTTGGCCGAAAAGATCAATTTGCCGGTCGAATCTAGCATGGCCTCCATGGGCTGGTTTGCGCACCATCAAGTCACTGATCCAAACCACCATCCACCACGAGACAAGGTGACGCCATGACCACGAACCCGCCCAAAGACGCACCGAGCAACGCATCCCGCATTCGCCACGTCGAAGTGGCCATCGCCGGCGCCGGCTTCGGCGGTCTGTGCATGGCCATCAAGCTGAAGGAGGCTGGCATCCACGACTTCATCGTGCTGGAAAAGGGCAGCGAAGTGGGCGGCACCTGGCGCGACAACCAGTACCCCGGCGCGGCCTGCGACGTGCAGTCGCACATGTACTCGTACTCATTCGCGCCCAAGAACGACTGGTCCAAGCGCTACGCCCCGTGGAGCGAGATCCAGCAGTACATGCTGGACGTGACCGAGCGCTACCAGCTGCGCCCGCACATCCGTTTCGGCCAGGAAGTGACCCGCGCCGTGTTCGACGACCGCAC
>CALAKR010000135.1 GCA_937923225.1 uncultured Aquabacterium sp.
CAGCTCGGCCGCATCGATCTCGCGGCGCTGGCCGTCACGCACCACGGTGGCATGCGGCGAGAGCATCGCGCGGATCGCATCCAGCGCGGCCTCGGCCTTGCCTTCCTGGATGAAGCCGATGACGGCATTGACCACCACCGCGGCGAGCAGCACGCCCGTGTCCACCCAGTGCCCCAGGACCGCGGTCACCAGCGCCGAGCCCATCATCACGTACAGCAGCACGTTGTGGAACTGCATGAGCAGGCGCATCAGCGCGGAGCGGCGACGGGGCGGTGCCAGGCGATTGGGGCCGTGCGTGGCGAGCCGGCGTGCGGCCTCCGCATCATCGAGCCCTTGGAGGCCGGTCTGCAAGGCCTGCTCGACCTGCAGCGGCGTGCGGGTGTGCCAGGCCACGCTGGCCTCAGCACTGGCTTGATCGGTTGCCGTGGAACGTTCCGCCATCGCGCCATCACTCCTTGACCGAATGGAGCCCCCTCGCCACGGCACCCGGCGTGCGTGTATAAAAAGGGCACGGGTCCATCTTAGCCACAGGGGCCGCCAGCTTGTTGACCAGGAACACGACACAGCACCATGAGCGCCTTGAAACACATCCTTGCCGCCACCGATCTGTCCGCGCCTGCCCGCCACGCCGCCGAGCGCGCGGCCATGCTGGCCACGCAATGCGGCGCCGGGCTGAGCGTGGTGCATGTGGCGCAACGGGCCCCGATGGAGCGGCTGCAGCAACTGGTCACGGCCGGCTCGCTGCCGGCGGATCTGGACCAGCGCCTGCTCGGCAGCGCACGGCAACGCCTGGAACAGTTGAGTGATCTGCTCAAGCAACGCCATGGCGTGCAGGCCGAACTCAAGACCGCGGTGGGCGATCTGCTGCCCACCCTGCAGGCCGAGGCCGATGCCCACCAGTGCGGCCTGGTGGTGTTGGGCAACCGGGGTGACAGCGTGCTGCGGCACCTGGTGCTGGGCTCCACCGCCGAGCGCCTGCTGGCCAGCGCCACCCGACCGATGCTGATCGTGCGCCAGACGCCGCGCACGCCCTACCGCACCGTGCTCGTGCCGGTCGATTTCTCCAGCGCGTCGCTGCGCGCCATCCACCTGGCGCACGCCATCGCGCCCACCGCGCGACTTTGCCTGCTGCATGCCTTCGACCTGCCCTTCGAGGGCAGCCTGCGCTATGCCGGCATCAGCGAAGACGAGATCCGCCGCTACATTGATGCCGCACGCGCGCAGGCAGAGCAGCAGATGCAGGCCCTGGCCACCTCCGCAGGGCTGGCCGTACATGAAGCGCAGACCCTGGTGCTCTATGGCGATCCCACCGTGCGCATCCTTCAGCAGGAGCAGGACTTGGATGCCGACCTGATCGTGATGGGCAAGCACAGCGACAACGTGCTCGAGCGCCTGTTCGTGGGCAGTGTGACACGCCGCGTGCTGGGCGATGCCCAGGGCGATGTGCTGGTGTCGGTCTGAGCTTGACGAAGGCGCGGCCAGCTCAGGCCACAAGCTTGCTCAGCGCGGCGCGTACTCCGGCACCAGCGCATGCAGGCGCGCACGCAGATCGCCGGCCTGCAGGCCCTGCCCTTCGACCGCCAGCGTCTGCATGCGCTCGATCCAGTCCGCCGCCAACTCGCCCTTGAGCTGGGCCAGGCGCAGGCGTGGATGCGGCGTGGGCAAGGTGGTGTCGTCATCGGCCAGCAGCTCTTCATAGAGCTTCTCGCCCGGGCGCAGGCCGCTGAACACGATGGGGATCTCGGCCTCGGTGTGGCCAGAGAGCTTGATCAGCTCACGCGCCAGATCGGCAATCTTCACCGCCTGGCCCATGTCCATCACGAACACCTGGCCTGATTCAGCCAGGGCCGCGGCCTGCAACACCAGCTGCGCCGCTTCGGGGATGGTCATGAAGTAGCGCGTGATCTCCGGGTGCGTCACTGTCACCGGCCCGCCCTTGGCGATCTGCTCCTTGAACTTGGGGATCACGCTGCCGCTGGAGCCCAGCACGTTGCCGAAACGCACGGCCATGAAGCGCGTGCCTGGCGCCTGCTGCGCCCAGTGCGACACGACCATCTCGGCGGCGCGCTTGGTGGCGCCCATCACGTTGGTGGGGTTCACGGCCTTGTCGGTGGAGATCAGCACGAAGCGCTGCACGCCGTGCTCGGCCGCGGCCTGCGCCGCCAGGAAGGTGCCCAGCGTGTTGTTGCGCACGGCGATCCAGGCATTGTCGTCTTCCATCAGCGGCACGTGCTTGTAGGCCGCGGCATGGAAGACGATGTCCGGCCGGTGCTGAGCCATCACGCGGCGCAGCGCCTCCAGATCCTTCACATCGCCCACCAGGCGCACCAGCGGCAGGCGCGGGAAGCGCTCGCCCAGGTCCTGCTCGACGTTGTAGAGCGCGAACTCGCTGAGTTCGAACAGCACGATGCGCGCCGGCCCGAAGCGGGCGATCTGGCGGCACAACTCCGAACCGATCGACCCCCCCGCACCGGTGACCATTACCGTCTGCCCGCTGATCAGCGAAGACACGGCCGATTCATCGAGCTTGACGGGCTCCCGGCCCAGCAGGTCTTCCGGCTCGATGTCGCGCACGCGGTCGATGCGCGAACGCCCTTCACGCAGTTCGTCTGCGCTGGGCACGGTCACCACGGGCAGGCCGGCCGCCACCGCCAGGTCCAGCGCACGCTTGCGCTGCGCCCCGCTGGCCGAGGGCATGGCCAGGATCAGGTGCGAGACACCATCGAGCGTATCGGGCTGCGACAGCAGCTCCAGCCCGCCCCAGACCGACACGCCCGCCACCCGGGCACCGTGCTTGCGCACATCGTCATCGAGCAGGCCGACCACTGTCCAGCCACGGTGCTGGATGCCCGCGATCAGCAGCTTGGCCGCCGCACCCGCGCCCAGCACCAATGCGCGCTGGCCGCTGTCCTTGGTGCCCGTGCGTTTGGCACGCGCGTGTTCATGGCCCATGCGCAGCAGCATGCGCGCCAGCGTCAAGGCCATCAGGGCGAGCAAAGGGTGCAGGGCCAGCACGGCGCGCGGCACCTCCACCAGCTGCGCCATCAGCACCAGCACGGCCGACACCAGGCCTGCGCCCAGGCACATCCAGCCCAGGCGAGAGACCTCGCTGAAGCTCACGTAGCGCCAGGCCGCCTTGGGCACGCCCAGCGCCCACGACCACAGGCTGTAGATCAGGATCACGCCCAGCAGCACGGCCGCGTCGTAGTGAGGGGGCTCATGCAGCCAGCGCTCCACGCCCATGCGGAACAGGTAGGTGGCATGCCAGGCCAGCGCGATCAGCACGGCATCGACCAGCATGACGACCGGTTGGCGGCGCGGGCGCAGGCGGTCCAGCAGGTGGTCGAGGCGGCTCCAGAGCATGGTGAGGTAGATCGGTGTCGGCGTGTCAGGCGAAGGTCAACCCGGCATTGTGCCAGTTGGGCCCGGCCAGCCTGGCCCTCCGCCAGCGTCCGAAACACCAAGATCAGAGGCACCTTAATCGTAATAATTCATTTATCAACGAAACAAATGTGAGCGCGCCAGATCCACAGACACCCCGGCCCCCCTCGGGGTCAGGCCCCTTCCACTAAGCTGCCTTGGTTGACAAGAAAGACATACCGCTCAGAACTCATGCACGCTCACGCGCCCCCCGCTCACCGCCGGCTGCGGGGCCTGTCCTTTCGGCAATCGCTGCTGGCGGCCTTCCTGGTGATCACGGCCCTGCTCGGCGGTGCAGCCGTGCAGGCCTTGCTGGCGCTCGAACACGTGGCACGGCAAAGCCGTGAAGCCGCGCACTATGCCGTGCGCCTGACCGAAAGCGCCCAGCGCCTGGCCGAGCGCACCGTGGCCATGGAACGCAGCGCGCGCCAGTTCCTGGTGCTCGATGACGCCAGCCTGCGCGAACGCTACCAGGCCGCCTGGCAGGAGGCCCTGGCCACGCAGGATGTGATCGCCAAGGCCTTGCCCACCGAGCAGCAGGCCTTGCGTGATTGGGAGGGCCAGGCCCGGGCCGCCTGGGAGATCCTCAACGGCACGCCCCGGCAGGCGGCCTTGCCACTGCTCACGCCCTTGTTCAGCCGCCTGCACGCACTCAACGAAACCCTGGCCCAGCGCAGTCAGCAGGAGGTCGACCGCCGCAACGACGCCCTGCTGACGGATCTGGAGCACGAGCGCCAGCTGATCAGCGGCCTGGTCATCGGGGCCCTCGGCCTGGCCGCGCTGTTCGCCTTCGGCTTCGG
>CALAKR010000136.1 GCA_937923225.1 uncultured Aquabacterium sp.
ACGGCGAAGGCCGTGGGCAGCGCCCTGGCCACCTCCACCGCCAAGAAGGCCCCTGCCCGACGAGGAGCCCGCGCATGAGCCCCCGCCGCTTCCGCGCCGCCGTCGTGCAGACCTACGCCGACCTCGGTGACCTGCCCGCCAACATCGAACGCACGCGCCGCCATGTCGACGAAGCCGTGCGGCAGGGCGCCCAGCTCGTGGTGCTGCCCGAGTGTATGAATAGCGGCTACCTGTTCGATTCGCTGGAACACGCCCGCACGCTGGCCGAGCCGGTGGACGGCCCCTACAGCCAGGCCCTGGCCGAGCTCGCCCGCACGCACGGCATCCACATCGGTGCCGGCCTGACCGAGCTGGGTGCCGACGGCCTCATGTACAACAGCGCGATCCTGTTCGGCCCGCAAGGCGAGCTGATCGGCTGCTACCGCAAGCAGTTCCTGCCGGCGCAGGACCAGAACTGGTTCTCGGTGGGCGACACGGGCATGCCGGTGTTCGACACGGCCCTGGGCCGCATCGGCATGCTGGTGTGCTTCGATGGACGCATCCCCGAGGTCTCGCGCTGCCTGGCCGCCAACGGCGCCGACGTCATCCTGGACATGGCCAACTTCTTCGTGATGGGCCAGGCCGACCAGTGGGTGCCGGCCCGCGCGATGGAAAACGGCGTGTGGTTCCTGGCCGCCACCAAGGCCGGCGTGGAACGCAGCATCTACTACCCGGGCGGCAGCCTGATCGTGGCGCCCACGGGCGAGGTGCGCGCCCGCATCGCCAACGACACCGAAGGCATCGCCTGCGTGGAGATCGAGCTGGATGCACAAGGCGCCTGCTGGGCCGACGGCACCGGCAAATGGGCCGACCGCCGGCCCCAGGCCTACACGCTGCTGACCCAGCCTTTCGAGAGCACACCCTTGGCACCCTTACTTGCGAAGACGCTGCAGCCCGAAGCCTGCTGCGTGAAGGTCGGTGCCGTGCAGGCCCATGCCGACCGCACGCACAGCGTGGACGACCTCTTGAGCATGGCCCGCCATGCCGCGCTGCTCGGCACCAAGCTGCTGGCGCTGCCGCTGTACGCCGGTGCCGACCGCCCGGTGCTGGATGCCGCCGCCGCCCGCGCCCTGGCCGAACGCACGCCAGCCCTGATCGATGCCCTGCATACCCTGTGCGCCGAACACGATGCGCTGGTCGTACTGCCCAGCGTCGAGGCCGATGCGCACGGCCTGCACCCCAGCGCCCTCCTGATCGGCCCGCAAGGCGTGATCGGTCGCCAGCACCAGGTCCACCTGGGTGCGCACGAGCGCAGCTGGGCGGCCCCTGCCAGCACCGGCCTGCAGGTGTTCGACACGCCGCACGGCTGCATCGGCCTGCTGCTGGGCACCGACGGCCTGTTCCCCGAAAGCACCCGCGTGCTGGCCCTGCAGGGCGCGGACATCGTGGTCTGGGCCTCTGCCTGGTCGCACCCTGACGAGCGCCGCCTGCTCACCGCGACCAAGGCGGCCGACAACCGCGTCTACCTGGTCTGCGCCAACCGCGCCGATGCACCGGCCCCCGGCGGCTCCTTCGTCGTGCCGCCCAGCGGTTTGCCGCACTGGGACCTCAACGTCAACGCGCCCGCCAACCCGCGCTGGGGCGCCGTGATGCCGCTGTATGCCGAACTCGCGCTCGCACGCCAGAAGTGCATGGAGCCCGGCGTCGACATGCTGCGTAACCGCCTGCCAGGCACCTACGGCGTGCTGACCACCCCACAGCCGCCTGTTATCTCGCAACCGACTTCTCTCACGCCTTCCCTTTCTGCCTCTCACCCAACGGAGTTCCACGCATGACATCCTTCTCGCTTCGTGCCGCCCTGCGCCCCCTGGCGGCCCCCGCCGCCGCGCTGGCCGCCGCCTTCGCCCTCACGGCCATGCCGCTGGCCGCACAGGCACAGACCAAGGTCAAGTTCGTGCTGCAGTGGAAGTTCGAAGGCTCGCAGGCCTGGTTCTTCGTGGCGCAGGACAAGGGTTACTTCAAGGCCGAAGGCCTAGACGTGAGCATCGACCAGGGCGAAGGCTCGGCCGCCTCCATCCCCAAGGTGGCCTCGGGTGCCTATGACGCCGGCTTCGGCGATCTGAACGCCGTGATCGACCTGGCCGCCAAGCGCCCGGCCGACGCCCCGGTGGGCGTCTACATGCTCTACAACACGCCGCCCTTCACGCTGATCGTCAAGAAGGACAGCCCGATCAAGACTCCCAAGGATCTGGAAGGCAAGACCATCGGCGGCCCGGCCAATGATGGCGCGCTCAAGCTCTTCCCCGCCCTGGCCAAGATCGCCAAGGTCGATACCAGCAAGGTCAACATCACCAACATGGCGCCCAACCTGCGCGAGCAGATGCTGATGCGCGGCCAGGTCGACGCCACCTTCGGCTATGTGAACACGGTGACCTTCAGCGCCAAGGCCATGGGCATCGACGCCGCCAAGGACCTGCGCTTCATCCGCTACGGCGATTACGGCATGGACCTGTACTCCAACGCCGTGTTCTTCTCGCGCAAGTTCGTGCAGGAGAACCCCAAGGCCGTGGCCGGCTTCGTGAAGGCCCTGAACCGCGCCATCAAGGACGTGCTGGCCGACCCGGAAATG
>CALAKR010000137.1 GCA_937923225.1 uncultured Aquabacterium sp.
TCGGCCCGCAAGCTGGGCATGAAGACCACCGGCCACGCTGGCGGCTCGCAGAACCTCACGCTCAAGAGCAAGCTCACTCGCCCGGGTGACGACCTGCCCGCGATGCTCAAAAAGTTGGGCACCGGCCTGTTCGTGACCGAGCTGATGGGCCAGGGCGTGAACTACGTGACGGGTGACTACTCGCGCGGCGCGGCCGGCTACTGGGTCGAGAACGGCGAGATCGCCTTCCCCGTGCAGGAGATCACCATCGCCGGCCACCTGGGCGAGATGTTCCAGCAGATCGTGGCCGTAGGCGCCGACGCCTACACCTACGGCAGCAAGACGATCGGCTCCATCCTGATCGAGAAGATGAAGATCGCCGGGCACTGAACCGCACATCGTTGAACACGGCGTGGCCACGCGGGTAAGTCCTGCCCCCGTGGCGCTGAACGCGCGCCAAGTCGCCTCCTAGAATCGGACACGCCAGCCCCAGCCGTACAGGCCACGGAGCTGCGCCAACGATTCGAACAACACCCCGCAACGGACCTCAGGAGGCCGCGCCATGCAACGTCGTTCCTTCATCCACCAGGCCGGCCTGGCCGGCATCCTCGCCGCCGGCAGCGCACCTGCCATCGTGCATGCGCAGACGGCCTTGCGCTGGCGCTTGGCTTCCAGCTTCCCCAAATCCCTGGACACCATCTACGGCACGGCCGAAGTCTTCGCCAAGAAGATCCATGAGATGTCCGGCGGCAAGTTCCAGATCTCGGTGCACGCGGGCGGCGAGCTGATGCCCCCCTTCGGCGTGGTCGATGGCGTCAAGAACCGCACGGTCGAGATGGCGCACACGGCGCCTTACTACTTCGTCGGCAAGGACGAGACCTTCGCCCTGGGCAGCGCCATTCCCTTCGGCCTGAACGCCCGCCAGATGAGCGCCTGGATGTTCGAGGGCAATGGCCTCAAGCTGATGCGCGAGTTCTACGCGCAGTACGACATCATCAACTTCCCTGGCGGCAACACCGGCGCCCAGATGGGCGGATGGTTCCGCAAGCCCATCAAGAGCCTGGACGACATGAAGGGCCTGAAGATGCGCATCGGCGGCTTCGCCGGCAAGGTGATCGAACGCCTCGGCTCGGTGCCGCAGAACCTGCCCGGTGGCGAGATCTACCAGGCACTTGAAAAAGGCACCATCGACGCGGCCGAGTGGGTCGGCCCCTACGACGACCACAAGCTGGGCTTCAACAAGGTGGCGCCCTACTACCACTTCCCCGGCTGGTGGGAAGGCGGCCCGCAACTCGACTTCTACATCAACCAGAAGGCCTACGACAGCCTGACGCCCGAGTACAAGGCCATGGTGGAGGCCGCCTCCGGCTTGGCCCACGCCGAGATGCAGGCCCGCTACGACGCCCGCAACCCGATAGCCCTCAAGCAACTGGTGGCCGCCAAGACCCAGTTGGTGCAGTTTCCGAAGTCGGTGATGGACGCGGCCTTCAAGGTCTCCATGGAGATCTACGACGAGCTCAACGCCAAGAACCCCAACTGGAAGAAGATCTATCCCGATCTGGCCAAGTTCAGGGCCGACCAGAACATGTGGTTCCGCTTCACCGAGGCCACGTTCGACCGGTACATGCAGAGCGCCAAGCTCTGACCACCGCACGGCGTGAAATGCTTGAAGGCCCCTCCTGGGGCCTTCTTCACTGCAAGGCTCAGGCGCCAGGCGCTTGGTCCACAATAAGGCTCAAGGTGCCCACTGGTCGTGGCGCCCTCAGCCCTTTCACACCCCCATGCGCCGCCCCGACGAGCCGACGCCTCCAGACACCTCGTCGGCACCTGAGCCATCGTCGCCTTCCTCGCTGTCCAACCGCACCTGGCGTGCGCTGGGCGCGGCCTCGATCGCCATCGGGGTGGCCAACGCCTTCATCCCGCTGCTGCCCACCACCATCTTCCTGCTGATCGGGGTGTGGGCCTATGGCAAGGGCGATCCGGTGATGCGCCGCAAGCTGCTGGAGCACCCACGCTTCGGCCTCGCGCTGCGGCGTTGGGTGGAGCACCGCCAGATCAGCCGCCGAGGCAAATGGGCCGCCTGCCTGGGGATCGCCGCCAGCGCGGCCATCACCGCGGCCCTGGTGGGCATGAAGCCCGTGACCTGGCTGGTCGATGCCGGCCTGGTCGTGCTGATCATCTACCTGGCCACCCGCAAGGAGCCGCCGGCCGACAGCGACGGCGCGCTCAAGGAACGGTGACAGGGGCCGTGGCGGGATCCGTGACAGCAGGCGGCATGGGCTCGCCCCCTTCGGCTTCGTCAGGCACGGACAACTCAGGCGCAGACACATCAGGCATCGCCGGCGCGGCATCCATGCCCGTGTCCTCGATCTGCATCTCGATGTGCACGTCATCGAGGTTCACGTTGGGCCCCTTGTCCAGCCAGTAGGTGACCGACTCTGGCCAGAAGATCACGATGGCCACCAGCAGCAACTGCATGCCCACCCAGGGGATCGCGCCCAGGTAGATGTCGCGCGAGGCGACGGGCCGGCTGATGGCGCCGTTCTTGTGCACCTGATCGGCCACGCCACGCAGGTAGAACAGCGCAAAACCGAAGGGCGGGTGCATGAAGCTGGTCTGCATGTTCACGCACAGCAGCACCCCGAACCACACCAGGTCGATGCCCAGCTTCTCGGCCACCGGGGCCAGCAGCGGCACGATGATGAAGGCGATCTCGAAGAAATCCAGGAAGAACGCCAGGAAGAACACGAAGATGTTCACGGCGATCAGGAAGCCGATCGGCCCGCCCGGCAGATCGCCCAGCAGGTGCTCGATCCACACATTGCCGTCCACGCCCTGGAACACCAGCGAGAACACGCTGGAGCCCAGCAGGATGAAGATCACCATCACCGTCACGCGCACGGTGGAATCCATGGCCTGCCACATCAGGCGCACGCTCAGGCGGCCATGCAGGCCCGCCAGCGCCACGGCACCCAGCGCGCCCAGGGCCCCGGCCTCGGTCGGCGTGGCGATGCCCATGAACAGCGTGCCCAGCACCAGGAAGATCAGCACGATGGAGGGCAGCATGCCCCACAGCACGCGCTTGAGCAGCGCCGCGCCCTGCAGGGTACGCGCCTCGGGCGGTAGCGGCGGCACCCACTGCGGCCGCATCACGGCTACCGCCAGCGTGAACAGCAGGAAGATGGCCGTCTGCATCAGCGAGGGGCCGATGGCGCCCAGGTACATGTCACCCACCGAGCGCCCGAGCTGATCGGCCAGCACCACCAATACCAGCGACGGCGGAATCAGCTGCGTGATCGTGCCCGAGGCGGCGATCACGCCGGTGGCGTAGCGCATGTTGTAGCCGTAGCGCATCATCACCGGCAGCGAGATCACGCCCATGGCGATCACGCTGGCGGCCACCGTGCCGGTGATGGCACCCAGAATCGCGCCGACCACGATGACGGCAAAGCCCAGCCCACCCGGCACGCGGCCGAACAGCTGCCCCGTGCCTTCCAGCAGATCCTCGGCCAGGCCGCAGCGCTCCAGCACCGCCCCCATGAAGGTGAAGAAGGGGATGGCCAGCAACAGCTCATTGGAGATGACGCCGTAGAGCTTGAGCGGCAGGTTGCCCATGAAGGCTTCCGGGAAGAAGCCCTGCGACACCGCGAAGTAGCCAACGCCCAGGCCCAGCC
>CALAKR010000138.1 GCA_937923225.1 uncultured Aquabacterium sp.
CGGGCGTCCGATGCCCGGACCTGGGCGCCGGCCAGCCGCAGCGCGCCGCGCGGGATGGGGTCGCCGGCCACGCGCAGGGGCTGCAGCAGCGCCTTGACCTGGGCCAGCGGCCTGTCCGCAGCGAACAGGTCCAGCGGCGCCAGGGCCAGCTGCATCCCCATGGGTTCCAGGGCCTGGCCCTCCACCTGCAGCGGCGCCAGGTTCAGCACGGCCGTGCCGTCCTGCTCGACCAGACCGTCCTGCAGCCGGGGCGCGTCCACGACGTCATCACCGGCATACAGCACGGCATCGAGCACATAGGGTCCGGTCATCGCAAATCGGCCCTTGTAGACGCTGACATCGTTCAGGAACCACTCGATGCGCCCGCCTCCGACCTGGGCGCGCACCGTGTCATTGCCCGTCATCGTGCCCACGCGCTGCAGCGTGACGCCGGCATGGCGAACGTTGACCTGGCCATCCCCAAAGAGCAGGCCGTACTCCACATTGGCGAACGATGAACGGCTCACGCGCGGCACCTGGCTGGCCAGGGTGAAGCCCACCACGGCGCCCACGGGCTTGCCAATCACGAAGCTGGCCGTGCCGATCCAGTTGGCCGGCAGCTCGCGCAGGCTGTGCGCTCCACCGTTCCAACCGAAGTGCCAGTCGTAGGTGCGGCGCTCCGGGGTGGCGACCTTCGGCGGCCGCGCCGGGATCGCAGGCTGGGCGGGGATCACGATGCGCACGTTCTCGCGGCGCATGATCCAGGCGCTGGTCCAGGTCAGGGGCACGCGCTGGGCGTCGGCATAGTCGGATGTCTGCACGTAGGCCCAGACATCGCTGTAGTGGGCTGTCGCTGCGCTGAGTGATGGGTTGCCCACGCGCTCACGCAGCACATCCAGCGGCGTGCGCCAGGACACCAGGCGTTCTCCGCCGGGCAGTGCCCGCTCCAGCCGCTGCATCTCGTGCGGCCCGGCCTCGACACGCACATCTCGCCATTCGTACGTGATGCGCTCGGGGATGGCCGGCTGCCCCGGGAACCCCGGGTCCGCAGGCGTGGCCGGCACGAACTCGACCAGCTTCTTGTTCTTGATCAGCGCGTTACCCATTGGCGGGCTCCTTGGCGCGGTGGTCGGCCATCCAGGGCCGGCCGGGGTTCATGGGCAGCAGCTCGCCGTTGTCGTCGCGCAGGCTCAGCACGGGGAACAGCTCGCCGCGGTTGAAGTCGAAGCGCGAGTCGTCGATGTCGTAGCCGCTGGAGCCGGGCAACAGCTGGCCGTCCACCCAGGCCCAGTACGGCAAGCGCATGCTGAGCGCCGTGGCGCGCCAGCGCTGGCCCCCGTCGCGGCTGGTGTGCAGCTTCACGGCCAACGGCAGGATGGCGCCGGAGTCGTCGGTCTGGCGCGGGCCGTAGACGGGGATGGCCAGCGTGCGCTGGTCCAGCGCCACGACAAAGCCCACGCGCTGGGGCCAGGGCTGGGGCAGCATCCGCCGCTCCCACGTGGCGCCGCCGTCGGCCGAGACCATGAGCTGAGCCCGGCTGCCGGGATAGTCGATCACGCCCGGCGAGCCCTCGGCGTGGATGTACTGGGGGTCGAACTGGACCCACAGCAGCGGCTTCCTGTCCACGCGCACGCCGCCGCCGTAGCCCACGGCCCAGTAAGGCGGGTAGTGCCACAGGCCGCCGATCACATCGCCAGCATGCAGCCCTGCGCTGAACCGGCTGCCCGGGATGGTGCTGATGCGCGTGGCGCCGGTGCGGGTGAACGCATAGACCTGCACGCTGGCCGCATCGGGCGCGGGCACCAGACTGTCCAGCTGCAGCGCGGAGACCAGCAGCAGCGTGTCCTTGTCGCGCGGCACCATGGCGGCGATCACGGGCGCGGCGTTGCCATCCGTGATCCCGGTATGCGGCACATGGACCCAGGTGGCGCCGTTGTCGTCGCTCCAGAGATAGGCCCAGCCCGCGCTGGCCGCGCCCTGGCTGCCGCCACCGGGCAGGCGCAGCGTGGTCATGCGCAGGGCCAGCACCAGGGTCTGGGGCGACAGGCGCACCAGGTCCATCTCCACCGGTGCCATGTACTGCCCAGGGCCCACGGCAGCGGGCATGGTGATCTTGGAGGTCTGCACGCCATTGGCCGTGGTGCGTGTGCAGGTGAGGCGGTACAGGCCCGAGGAATCGGGGTGGTAGCAGTCCTCGGCCAGGCCATGGACGGCGACCAAGCTGAGATAGGACTTCTCGCCCTCCTTGGCCATGGCCGGCTCGGCCACGGCATAGGTGCTGCTGGGGTCGGCACGCATGCTCAGCAAGACCCTGCCGAACAGCAGGCCCGCATTGGCCGCATAGACCTTGCTCGCGTCGTACAGCTGATCGTCGTCTGCGAAGAAATCGATGGAGCGCGACCCCGGGTCAAAGCCCAGGCCGCTGTGCACGCCGAACGAGAGCAGCACCTTGCCGCCGGCGGGCCGGTCCGGGTCCATGCGCACCAGCTCGACACCCGTGCAGCGGCTGACGCGGCGCACCGGCTGCGCGAAGCCATTCATCCCCGCGAAATACCGCGTGTCGCCGGCCGCCGAGACCTCGCGCACCAGCAGCACCGTGCCGTCGCCCAGGGAGAACAGCCGCCGCTTGCCGTTCTTGGTGGCATGGTCGGCCGTCTCCACGCGGGTTTCCACACGGGTGAAGCGCGGCACGCGGGTCTGCA
>CALAKR010000139.1 GCA_937923225.1 uncultured Aquabacterium sp.
GCCTGGTAGAAGCCGCCGTGCTCGGCCTGCGCGTACCAGTTGGTCAGGAAGGTGAACTTGTCGGCACCCTGCGCGGGCAGGGCCGCGGCCATCGCGGCGGCGCTGGCCGCGATGGACAGGGCCAGCTTGTTGAACTTGTGCAGCTTGCTTGGCGACAGGGTGGTGCGTCGGGTCATCGTCAAAGGCTCCAGTGGGGTGAAAGCGAGGGGGTGAAGATGCTCAGGACAAACTGCCAAGGCGCTTTTGCACCTTGGTCAGGAAGCGGTGTCGTTGTTCGCGCGTGGCGTAGTTCATCGAATGCAGTTGCAGCCACTGCGCGCGACAGCGTCGGGCGAACAGGGGGCGCAGGCCGCGCATGAACAGGCTGCGACCTGGATCGCCGATCACGCGCAGCCACCACCACGGCGAGCCCGAGGTGGTGATGCCGACGAAGTGCCGGATGTTGTCCAGGCGACCGCCGATGGGCCGCAGCGCATGGCCGCCCAGGCCAAAGGCCACGCCGGGCAGCATGACGCGGTCCAGCCAGCCCTTGAGGATGGCGGGCGGGCCGTACATCCAGGTGGGGTAGACCACGATCAGGGCATCGGCCCATTGCAGGGGCTCGACGTGGCCGCGCAGGGCATCGATGTTGACCTGTGTGTCGCCCAGGTAGGTGATCTTCTCGGCCGCGCCCAGCACGGGGTCGAAGCCCATGCGATACAGGTCCAGATCACGCACCTCGTGCCCGGCCGCGCGCAGCGTGTCCACGGCCGCCTGGTGCAGCGCGGCATTGAAGCTGTGCGGATCCGGGTGGGCGAACACGACGAGGCACTTCATGACGAACGGGCCTCCCGTGGCGTGAGCCGATGGGGCTGATCTTGGCGCAGCAACCCTTGAGGTTGCTGTGGCTGAAAGCCGGGCAAGGCGTTCATGGCGGCGTGTGCGTTCTTGACATGGCGGCTCTGCCGCACAACACGGCGGCAGAACCTTTGGGGAACCATCTCAAGAGCAATTTCCGGTCAGTGGCACCGGGGAGGTGCCGCTGGTGAACGCTTCTACTCTTGCCTGTGGATCAATGCAAACTGCGGGCCAGCTTGTTGATCCTGATCAACTCGATCAATGACCTTGGCTGCCGCGATGCGCCCACGCGGTGGTGCGCTTCTCGACGACCGAGAACAGCTCGTACATCACCATCGCCATCGCACCGACGACGACCAGGCCCGCGAAGGCCAGTGCCATCTGCATGGACGAGCCGGCGCTGATCAGCAGGTAGCCGATGCCTTCGTTGGCGGCGGTCATCTCCGACACCGTGGTGCCGACGAAGGCCAGCGTGATCGCCACCTTGAGCGAGCCGTAGAAGTAGGGCATCGATCGCGGCAGGCCAACCTTGACCAGCACGTCCCAGCGCTTGGCGCCCAGCACGCGCAGCACATCCTCCAGCTCGGGCTCCAGCGTGGCCAGGCCCGTGGCGATGTTCACCGTGATCGGGAAGAAGCTGATCAGGAAGGCCGTGAGCACGGCAGGGCCCACACCGATGCCGACCCACACCACCAGGATGGGGATGAAGGCCGCCTTGGGCAGCGCGTTGAAAGCGGTCATCAAGGGGTAGATGGCCGCGTAGGCCGCGCGCGAACTGCCGATCAGGAAGCCCAGCAGCACACCCACCACGATGGAGATACCGAAGCCCACCATCGTCACCCAGAAGGTGCGCCAGGCGTGCCGCAGGATCTCGTCGCGGAACTCCAGGAACTGGTGCGCGATGCGGCTGGGGCTGGGGAAGAGGTACTCGGGCACATCGAAGGCCACGCAGATGAACTGCCATACCAGCAGCACCGCGGCCAGCAGCACCCAGGGCGACCAGCGTTCGAGTTGTTTCTGGCTGAGCTTCATTGGGCGATGTCCGTGGTGCTGTTGGAGGAGGCCGCGAGGTTGGTCGGCTTGCGCAGCGCGCCGATGTGGCCGCGCAGTTCGTGCACGATGCCGGTGAACTCGGGGGTGTAGGTCACCTCCAGGTCACGCGGACGCGGCAGCTCGATCTCGCGTTGCGCGACGATGCGGCCGGGGCTGCGGCTCATCACGTACACCGTGTCGGCCAGGAACACGGCTTCGCGCAGGTCGTGCGTCACCAGGATCACGTTGAACTTCTGCGCGGCCTGCAGGTCGCGCAGGGCGCACCACAGCTCTTCACGCGTGAAGGCATCGAGCGCGCCGAAGGGCTCGTCCAGCAGCAGCATCTTGGGCTCATGGATCAGCGCACGGCAGATGCTGGCACGCTGCTGCATGCCGCCCGAGAGCTGCCACGGGAACTTGTCCTCGTAGCCGCCCAGGCCCACGCTCTGCAGCAGGGCGCGGGCCTTGGCCTCGTACTCCTTGCGCTTGGCCTTGAAGGTGGAGCGGTAGGGCTCCACGATCTCCAGCGGCAGCATCACGTTGCTGACCACGGTGCGCCAGGGCAGCAGCGACGGAGCCTGGAAGGCCATGCCGGTGATCTTCAGGGGGCCGTCCACGTGCTTGCCATCGATCAGGATGTGTCCCTTGGACGGCATCTTGAGGCCGGTGGTCAGCTTCATGAAGGTGGACTTGCCGCAGCCCGACGGGCCGACGATGGCGATGAACTCGCCCTCGGCCATCTTGAGGCTGATGTCCTCGACGGCGAACTGACCATTGGCCAGCAGCTCGTCGTTGTAGGCCAGCCAGACGTTCTGGAAATCGACGAAGGTGCTCATCGGTGGGGAACCTCGTTCGTGTTGCGCATGAAAGGGGTGATCAGCGGGGATCGTTGTTCTTGTTGTTCAGTCGCTGATCACTTCTTGGGCAGCACGTTCAGATCGGCAGCCGAGGGCAGGTAGGCCGGCGTCCACACGGCTTCGGGGTTCACGCGGGTCTTGGTGGCGAAGGCATCACCCACTTGCGAGGCCATCAGCGACAGGCGCGGCAGCTTGACCTGGCCGAAGCCTTCGGCACGGGCATCGGGGCTGTTGACCACGTCGTTGATGGCCATCTTCAGGCGGCGCTGTTCCAGCTTGACGTTGATGATGCCGTCGCGGGCCTTGACGCTGTCGATGGCGGCGTCGGGGTTGGCCAGCACGTCCTTGGCGCCCTTGGCGAAGGCCTTCAGGAAGGCCTTGACCGCATCGGGGGTCGCTTTCAGGAACTTGGGCGAAGCGATGATCACGTTGCCATAGAGCTTCACGCCGTATTGGGCAGAGGGCAGCACGATCACGTCCTCGGCCTTCACGCCACGGGCTTCCAGGTTCAGCAGCGAGGTGAAGGTGAAGCCGGTGATGGCATCGACATCGCCACGCACCAACATGGTTTCACGCAGCGGCGGGTCCATGCTGATCCAGGAAACCGCACCAAGTTTGTTCGCTTTGGCGAAAAT
>CALAKR010000140.1 GCA_937923225.1 uncultured Aquabacterium sp.
TCGCTGGTTCGGCCAGGCGATGCTGGCCGCGTGTCGCTGATCTCCACCAGTGCATTCGACTGGGCCGCGAAGTTCAACCTCGCGGGCAACGAGAAGGAAGGCCTGAGCGCCGGCCAGTTCGACCTGGCCATGCCCGACATGGTGGTCCAGGCCGATGAAACACAGGACGTGCCCGCAGGCGCCAAGCGCGTCAGCATGGCGCAGCTCAATGCCCTGGGCGCGGACAGCATCCTGCTGGGCGGCGTCCGAACCAACAATCCGGATGGCAGCGTCTCTGTCACCCGCAAGGCCAGCAGCGTCACCTTCCAGGCCGACATCGGCACCGACGGCAAACCTCTGACCGGCACACCGGAGAAGCCGCTCAATGTGCTGAGCACCCGCGGCGAACTCATGGCCGTGGCCCAAGACAAGGTGACGGTCGAGAGCGGCCTGACCATCGCCTCGACCGGCACGGACACCGGCGCCACACGGCACTATGCGCTGCAAGGCGACGGCGCCGCGCTGCAGGTCGGGAACCTGTCCAGAACGACCCTCAGCGCGAAGGGCGTGACCGAAGCCGCCAAGGGCGACCTGGCCATCGGCAACGACAGCGCCGACGGCCGTGTCGTGCTGCGCGGCAACTCCGTCCAGCTGGACGCCACCAACGTGCTGTCCATGGCCGGATCCACCGATCTGGCCACCCGCTCGCTCGGCCTGGGCGGCAAGCGCGTGGCGGTGGGCGCCGCCCCGGACACCGCGCTGGACCCGTCCACGCTGTCCGTGAGCGGCAAGCTGCTGACGGCGGCCAATGGCGCAGACCGACTGCAACTGCGCTCCTACACCAGCATCGACTTCCACGGTTCCGCGCAATTGGGATCGACCCAGATGAGCCAGCTCATCCTGGATGCGCCCCAACTGCTGGGCACAGGCACCGCGGCCGATACCGCCGTGGTGCGCGCCCGCGAGGTGGTGCTGGCCAACAGTTCCGGCCGCATGGCGCCTACGCAGAACGTCGCCGTGAATGGCAATGACGTCACGAAGGCGGAAGAAGGCGGATCGTCATTGCTCATCGAGGCGCGGCCCGTGATGCGCGATGGCCGTACCGGCGGCCTGACCATCGATGCCTCGCTGGGCGCGCAGCAAACCGCCACGGCGCTGGCAGGCCAGCGGCTGGGGTTCACCCAGAGCACGCTCGACAGTTCGGGTGACATCATCTTCAAGGACCGCGGCCAGACCACCGCCCAGGGCGACCTGATCTTGCGCGCCGCGCGCGTCACGGCCACCAGCACGTCTGACCAGAAGGTGGACGCAAAGGGGACGCTGACCATCGAGAAGGCCGGCCAGTCCTTGAACGAATCCCTGGGGGCTGGCGGCAAGCTGACCCTGTCGGGCAGCACTATCACGCAGGGCGGTCTCGTCGACATCGAATCGGGTCGTCTGTCTTTGCTGGCTCGGGGTGTGAGCGGCCAGTCCGCTTCACTTACCTTCGCGCAAGGCTCCAAGACGATCGTCGACGGCCGCCTGCGCAAGTTGTCCGACACCCATTCCGTGGCCACCGGCGGCGGTCAGATCACAGCCGAGGCCCAGATCGGTCAGATGTTCATCGACGGCCTGCTGTCCGCCAGCGCCGCCAAGATCCCCGAGAACCAGTCGGGCGACAACCCCTATGCCGGCACCATCACCCTCAAAGCCACCGGCGCCACGCATGAGGATGACGGGCAGGTGATCCTCGGTGTCAGTTCCAACATCAATCTGGACGCAGCCAGCGGCAAAGGCGGCGCACTGATCGTCGATGCCCAACGCCTGGCACTGAACGACAAGGCCAAGGCTGCCGCCGCTGAGAATGCTCAGGTGGCCCAGACGGGGCTGGACAAGCTGCTGGACATCGCCAGCAACGGCGACACGGGAACCGCTCACCGGCTTGTGGACGTGCGCTTGCGCGGCCATGACCGAGGCACCACCGAGGCGCCCGATCTGGTGATGACCCTCAACACCGCGGTCAAAGCAGCCATGGTGTCGCTGACCTCTGATGGCGGCAAGCTCACGCTCGGCAGCAAGGCCAAGATCGACGCAACGGTGCCGCAAGGCGGTGTCGTCCAGCTTCAGGCCCGCAAAGACCTGATCCTGAGTGACAACGCCGAGGTGCTGGCCCAGTCCACACGCGACGGCGCCAATGGCGGCGATGTCCTGCTGTCATCCACCGAAGGCTCCGTGCTGTTCGGCCATGCCACCGTCAAGGCCGACAGCGCCGGTGATGCGGCCGATGGACGTATCGTCATCCGCGCGGGCCAAACAACCGACACTCAGGGCGAGTACACCGGGGTTAAGGTGGGCGTGGTAACCCAGGAGGACGGGACACCATCCCAATCACCCACGCTTCAAGCCGGCCAGATCGAGATCGAGGCCGTCCGCGTCTACAAGGATGACCCGGAGGCAGATTCGGCCACCTGGCACAACACGCTGTTGGCAGGCAGCAGCGACGGTACGTCATGGGGCCTGACCACCTTGATCGACGATGCAACGCAGCTCACAGAGGCAGACAACAAGGACGGCATCC
>CALAKR010000141.1 GCA_937923225.1 uncultured Aquabacterium sp.
AGGTGTAGACAAGCGGCAGGCTGCTGAAGGACGTGACGGCATTGACCAGATGGCTGAATTTGCCGGACAGGGTGTAAGTCGTCGGGCTGGTCGAATGCTTGCGAACGAGTTGTGTGGCTTGTTTGAACCCAGTGATGATCCACAGGCCACCGATGTTCAGTTCCCGTTCCTGGTGACTCAGCAAGGCCTGCACGTAGCGCCGGCTCATGAGCCGGGCGGTGACGATATTGTTGGGCTGGTTGATGCCGGTCAAGGCGCGAAACAGCTTGTAGAAAGCGCTGCCCGTGATCTGCTCAAACGCATTGCCCTTGCGCTCGCCCTGGATGCCATAGACCACATCGCTGTGTTCACGACGCATCTGCTGATTGAAGAGGATCAACCACTCGGGTTCTTCTTCGAGGTCGCTGTCGATCAGGAAGACATGCTCGCCGCTGGCCTGGGCCAGGCCGGTCATCATGGCCTTGTGGTGCCCGAAGTTGCGAGACAGGTCGACCACCACTACGCGCGCATCCTGCTGATGGAGTTCGATGGCCAGGTCCACGCTGTTGTCGGGCGACCCATCGTTGACCAGGATGATCTCGAAGTCCTCACCGACCAATGCTTGCGCGGCCCTGCAACTGCGCTCGTAGAACTCGCGGATGTAGGGCGCGGACTGATAGAGCGTCGCGACGATGGAGAGTTTCATGGGCCGACAAACCTCATGTGGCGGCGGGCGTCAGGGCCGCAGTTGAACAACAGGTCCAGGATGCTGACACCATGGCAGAACTCGCCCCAGAGCTGAGGGTACTCGGTGTAACCGGCGTAATCGAACCATGTCAGCTTGATGCCCATGTCGGCAAATACCTGCTCGTCGATGTAGTCCTTGGCGGCCGGCCCGGAGATGTACTCCCCCCCACCCGCCTGGGCACACAGGTCTGCCAGGCGCTCGGTCTTGCCATCGATGAGGGCGTAGTCCCAGGAATTGCTGATGCGGGTGCGGATGCCCAGGTACTGGCAGATGGCCTCGATGAAGCGGCGGTTCAGTTGCGACAGGTGGGTACAGGCCTCACCAAGGTAGAGCGGCTCGAGCCAGCTGGCCACGTCCTGGTAGTGCGGGGCACGGCGGTAGTTCTGCGCGAGCGACTTCCAGTGGAGCGCGGCCCAGTCCGTGCCGTCGATTTCGGTGTCCCGGATCTTCTGGTGGTACTTGCCCTTGACCTGCACGGGCACCGTCAGCCAGGCCAGTCCCTGAGGCGTCTTGATCTGGTTGCGGTTGCGCCAGTCCCGCCGGGTGTACTGCATGTCGTCGTAGAGGATGAACTCATCCACCGCGGCGATCATGTCGAAGTACCCCTTCCAGGGGATGTAGTTGGACTGGACGATGGCGACTTTCTTCAATTCCCGGGCTCTTTCATGTTGGCCATCATGGCTGAGGGGGCGCATCCAGGCGCTCCAACTTGAAGCTGGTCAGCGTGGCGCGGGCCTGGCCTCGTTGCTCCACCACGAAATTCACGCCTGGCACAGGCATCTTGACCTGGAACTCGATGGTGGCAACGGGCACCGGCCGCCCATCAGGTGATGTGGCGGTACGCCCATCGACCTCACCCAACAGATGCCGGCCACCGGTACCCGTCACGGAGAAATGAATGGTGTGCGCATCGGCACCTGGTGACTGGCCAAACCAGGTCAGGCGATAGCGGCCTCTGTTGAGGTTCACATACGGGCCGTAAACCGTCTCTCCTGGCTGGCCATTGAATTCGAATGTCTTCTGCGCAGTCGGTTCGATGACACGCGAGAACATCTGAGGATTGGCTGCCGGCGCATTCCAGGGCAGTTTCAGGTCGGCGCCATCTGGGACGGGGTAGGCCAGCCAGCTCGTATCGACATCGGCGGTTTGGTAGACCTGCACTTCATAGCCGCCCGCGTCGAAGGTGTCGATGGGAGGCTTCACCAGCGTATGCTGCACCGCAGCCCGGGCCGCCTGCCGGTTCTGCGGCTTGAGCACCAGGAAGAAACGCTCGGGCATGCGCGCCGGGTCATAGCACCACAGGGGCACATTCCATTTGAAGGGCAGCAGCTGTTCGCGATAGGTGATCTGGCAGAACTCGACCTCGCCCTCACCCAGGACGTTCATCACGTTCGCATCCCACTCGACGAAGCCATGTGTGAGCCCACGCTGGCGCACTGCATCGGTCACGGGCTGCAGCACATGGGGCGATCGCACCAGGCCGGATTCACGAGGCTGATCCCGCAGCACGCCCAGCGTGAGCACGGCATGCAGTATCGCCACACCCGTCGCAGCAAGAAATGCCGCGGCCAACAATGGATGGTCGCCTTTTTGCCGCAGGGCGTCGATGCTGGCGGCAACCGCCACGGCCATCAACAGCACGAGTGCAGGCAGGAAATAGCGCACAGCATAGGCATCGATGAAGATGCCGCTGATCAAGCCGCCAGCAAACACGGCAGCCATCTGCCACAGGCAAAGTTTGACGAAGGCGCGCAACCGTGGGGAAAGCATGTCACGCCCAAGCACGCGCACGCCCAGAAGCAACACGATGGCCGATAGGGCGCCGCCAAGAATGCGATGGTCAAACCCAGGGTGGACCACAAAGATGAAGCGCAGCACCTCGAAGACCTGCAGTTTGGTGCGCTTGAGATCCACCGTTGCGCTTCGAAAACCACTGGGCAGGGAGAAGTGCAGGCCCTGGGCCAGCAGACTCTGGTAGATCAGGTAGCCCACGACCAGCGCACCCACCAGGCCGAAAACCAGAGGCCGGGGACGGATACGCCAAGGGCGCAGCCATGGACCCAGCTCCACCATCAAGATCGGCGCGATGACGAAAGCCAGTGTGCGCGAGGGATTGGCCAGCGCCAGGATAAGGACGATGAGCAGCAGCACCGGAACGCCGGCATGCCAGCCAGGCCGATGGCTGCTGCCATCATGGGTGATGCGATGGCGCACATACAGCGTGAAGGCCAGCGTGTAGAGGATCGTGACGAAGGGGTAGCCCGCCTGGATGTAGAGGAACTCGACGTGGGAGTTCGACGTACTGGCCAGGGCAGCGCAAGTGCCCACCACGGCCGCGAGCGTGCTGACGCCCATGGCCCTCAGGCACAGCACCATGCAGACCCAGAGCGCCACGAAGGTGAGCCCCGCCGTCCACCACAGGGCGGGAAGGCCGAAGCCCAGCAGCTTGATCAGGCCCACGCCCAGCATGTAGGGGCCGGTGACGACCAGGTCGCTGTTGGGATAGAACCATTCAGGCGACAGCAGCTTGCCGACCTGCATCACATGCTGTGCCAACACAATGTGCACGGCGGCATCCGACGAGAAGCCCCCCGGGAAGAGGCGGCCGTAGATGAAACCAGCCAGGGCCAGGAAGCCCAGCATGATGCAGACGGCCGAGACGGTTCCGATCCGTTCAGCGCGCAATGCCAGCAACGCCTTCATGTCAGGCGGCAGTTGGGCAGGATGCGCTGGAACGTTTCGACCAGGTCGTGTTGGGCGTCTGGCGGCAGCCCCACCCACAGCGGCAGCCGCACCAGGCGGCCGGACAGGCTGTCGGTGACGTTCATGCCCGAAGCCACGCGGCCAAACCGGAGGCCGGCTGGCGCCGAGTGCAGCGGTACATAGTGGAAGACCAGATTGAAGCCCTCCGCATTCATCTGGGCCAGCAAGGCGTCCCGGTCCACGGCCTCATCGAGCAGCACGTAGTACATGTGCGCGTTGTGCTGGCATTCTGCCGGCACGATCGGGCGCCTGAGCCATCCATCCTTTTCAAGAGGCGCCATCAGGGTGTTGTAGACATCCCAGGTCTGCAGGCGCTGTGCCGTGATGTCATGGCCATGCTCCAGTTGCGCCCACAGGAAGGCGGCAACCAGTTCACCGGGCAGAAAGGACGATCCGATGTCCTGCCAGGTGTACTTGTCGACCTCACCCCGGAAGAACTGGCTGCGATTGGTGCCCTTCTCCCGGATGATCTCGGCGCGCAGGGCAT
>CALAKR010000142.1 GCA_937923225.1 uncultured Aquabacterium sp.
TGCTGCTGGCGGAGCAGTTGATCCCTGCGCTGGAGCACCTGGCCAACGCCACGCGCGTGAAGGCGCAGGCCGTGGGCCACCACGTCAAGACCGGCCGCACCCACCTGATGGACGCCATGCCCGTGACCCTGGGCCAGGTGCTGGGTGGCTGGGCCGCGCAGGTGGAAGCGCAGACCGCGCAACTCAAGGACCTGCTGCCACGCGTGCAGCAACTGGCCCAGGGCGGCACCGCCGTGGGCACGGGCATCAACGCGCACCCGGGCTTTGCCACACGCTTTGCCAGCGAACTGAGCGCGCTGACCGGCCAGAGCTTCCAGCCCGCGCCCGACTTCTTCGCGGCCATGGGCTCGCAGGACACCGCCGTGGCGCTCTCCGGCGCACTCAAGGCCGTGGCCGTGAGCCTGCTCAAGATCGCCAACGACCTGCGCTGGATGAACTCCGGCCCGCTGGCCGGCCTGGCCGAGATCGAACTGGAAGCGCTGCAGCCCGGCTCGTCGATCATGCCGGGCAAGGTCAATCCCGTGATCCCCGAATCCGTGGCCATGGTGGCCGCGCAGGTGATCGGGCACGATGCGGCCATCACCATCGCCGGGCAATCGGGTAACTTCGAGCTGAACGTGATGCTGCCGGTGGTGGCGCACAACCTGCTGGCCAGCCTGGAATTGCTGTCCACCAGCAGCCGCCTCCTGGCCGACAAGGCGATTGCCAGCTTCAAGGTGAACGAGGCGGGCCTGGCGCATGCGCTGTCGCGCAACCCTATCCTGGTCACGGCGCTCAACCCCATCATCGGCTACGCCAAGGCGGCTGAGATCGCGAAGAAGGCCTACAAGGAAGGCCGCCCCATCGTGGATGTGGCCGCAGAGAACACCGAGCTCTCGCGCGACGAACTGCTCAAGCTGCTGGACCCGGTCAAGCTGACCGAAGGCGGGCTCTGAGCATGCAGGCGCGCACCGACGACACCGAGGTGCTGCCCTGGCAGCAGTTGACCCGCCGTGCGAACCGGTGCATGGCCCTGCGGCAGTATGCCGCCGCCCGGCAGCTCTACCGCGAGGCCCTGTGGGAGGCCGAGCGCCTGATGGACAAGGCCGTACAGCACGATGCACTGCCAGCGCCGGGCTGGGATGCGCTGCTGGCCGCCTGGGTGGTGTCACACCACAACATGGCCGACCTGCTGGACGTGCTGGACGATGCGCAGCACGCCCACGAACACCTGTGCCAGGCGCATGAAGGTGTCATGAAACTGCTGGCGCAGGGTTCCGAGAGCGGCCCCGTGTCGCAGGCCCTGCACCACGCACACCGCACCCGCGCTGCCCTGCTGCAGTTCGGGCTGCGGCATCCGGGCTTCCCCGGCGACGAGGGCCATGAGGGTTGGCCTGCGCTGGCAAGCGATCTACTTACCGAACTGGCCGCGGAAGGGCCGGGTGCGACGCCACACCTGCCGCCATTCCGCAACTGAGGCGCCCGCCCCGCCTTCAAGCCACTGCTCAACCCAACCTTTGACAGCCTGCCTCTGCCGCGGGCGTTTTGCCATGCACACCTTGCCTGCACTGCCCTATGCCTATGACGCGCTGGAGCCTCACATCGATGCCCAGACCATGGAGATCCACTACACCAAGCATCACCAGACCTACATCAACAACCTCAACGGTGCGGTGAAGGACACCGCCTGGGCCGACACACCTGCCGAAGAAATGATCAAGGATCTGGCCGCCCTGCCCGAGAACATCCGTGGCGTGGTGCGCAACAACGGCGGTGGCCATGCCAACCACAGCCTGTTCTGGACGGTGATGAGCCCCAGCGGCGGTGGCGAGCCCACCGCCGATCTGCGCAAGGCGATCGACCAGGACATCGGCGGGCTGGACGCCTTCAAGGATGCCTTCACCAAGGCCGCGCTCACGCGCTTCGGCAGCGGCTGGGCCTGGCTGGCCGTGACGCCCGAGGGCAAGGTGGTGGTGGAAAGCAGCGCCAACCAGGACAGCCCGCTGATGGAAGGCCGCACGCCGATCCTGGGACTGGACGTGTGGGAGCACGCCTACTACCTGCGCTACCAGAACCGCCGGCCGGAGTACATCTCGGCCTTCTACAACGTGGTGGACTGGAACGAGGTGGCGCGGCGCCACAAGGCCGCACTGGGCTGATCAGAGACCATGCGCGCTGCGGCAGACGCACTCAGGGCGCACTGAGCGCACTGAGCGCACGCGCTTGTTGCGCCGCTTTCTTCTGCTCGGCACCAGCCCCGATGTTGACGGCCAGAAAGGCCTCCAACGCCTTGTAGTAGGTCAGGCTGTGCGAATTCTCGAAAGAGTATCCGCCCTCCAGCGTCACCAGTTGATGCGCCTTTCCAGCCTTGCGCAAGGCCTTGGCCATGTTTTCACTCTGCTCATACGGCACCCGGCGGTCTTCCTTGCCGTGGACGAGCAGCACCGGGGCCTTGATCCGATCCGCCTGCAAAGCCGGTGATGTGGCTTTCAGGCGATCGCGGTCACTCCAGGCCTTGCCCAGCCGCTGCTCCATGGCAGCCCGGCCACCGACAAAATCAGCCCGGTAGGCCATGTAATCCAACAAGTCGGTCGCGCCAGCGAAGCTCACGGCACACTGGTACAGATCCGGGGTCTTGACCACGCCCATCAGGGCTGCATACCCCGCGTAAAGCCCACTGCCGACCATGCAGATGCGGCCGGGATCCGCCACCTTGTTCTCGACCGCCCAACGGGCCGCGTCGGCCAGATCATCCTGCATCTCCAGACCCCAGCGCTGCAGACCGGCTTCGAAGAAGGCATGTCCATAACCACCAGAGCCGCGGTAATTGACCTGCAACACGGCATAGCCCCTGGACGCGAGAAACTCCGCACGTCGATCGAAGTTCAGCCCACTCATGGCCACACCGTACGGTATCAAGACCATGGGCAACGCCTTCGGCTCGGACGCGGCCACCGGCTGCTTGGGCACTGTCAAGTAGGCGCGCAAGGGCAGGCCATCTCGTGCAGTGAACGTGACCTCACGCTTGCCAGACGAGCGCTCTGCGGACAGCATCGGATAAGGCTCGGCCACCAATTCCAGATCACCGGTGGTGCGGTTGCCAACGTAGTACTGAGGGGGGATGCCATTGCCGGTGGAGTACAGCAGATAGCGAGAGCCATCATGGCTGAAATCGAACAGACGGTTGTCCCGATGGGGCAAGGCCTTGTCAATGGCACGCGCCAGCAGCCGCAGCTTGTCATCCCAGATCTCTGAGCGCTGCTCATCATCCGCGGTGTCCATAGTCACGCCGACGATATCCCTTGTGGCCAGGTTGCGTATCAGCCCTCCGGCTACGTCCAGCACCGGGTGCGCCAGCCTCAGCGACCGATTGAGCTCCGGTGTGGACAGGTCGACGGTGAAGACCGCCAGGCGCCCTTCATGGTTGGCCTTGATGTACAACTGGTCAGGGCTCTTCCCGAACCCCATGGGGTAGACGGCCTCTTCTGACAAGGCCTTGAACCGCCAAAGAGTGCGCCAGTTCTGACCATCCGGGTCGCACACCAGGATGTCCCGGTACTGCTCGTCATAGCGAATGCCAAGGCGCACGCGGTGGGACGCATCGGTGATCCAGGTGTAGACGCCACGCCTGGGCGCATGGACCATCTGTCGCTCTCCCGTGAAGGTGTCCACCTTGTACACCGCCGGCAAGGTGCCGCCATCGGCAGCCATCTGGAGCAGGATATGCCGCCCGTCGCCTGGCAGCCAGTCGACCACCTGGTCCTGCACTTGCGCGGGCCATCGATGTGACTCGAACGGTGATTGGCGAACAAGATTGACGGCCTTGCCCCCTGTCCATGGCAACGAGAGCAACCTTGTTTCGATGGTTTCCGTGTACCGGCGCCGTGACGGATAGTTGGTGCTAAACACCAGTCGCTCATTGCCCACCCAGGCTGCCCAGCCGATGCGGAAAAGCTTGTTGTCGGTCTCGAGAATCTTGGTGAAGGCCGGGTCCTGGACATGACGGGTGGCCAGGTAGGTGGCATCACCGACGTGGACCAGGGCCGCGATCCGTTGCCCGTCCGGAGACAAGGACAAGTTCGTGACCTCTGCAACGCGCGCATAAGCCTCTACAGGAAGAGGATCGGCCAAGGTGGTCGGTGGCGCTATCGCCGCGGATGCAGAGGATGCCGCCGATGCCGCTGGTGCGGCCTCAGCCCCCTGGGCATGCGTTCCCGACAAAGCCAACACCATCGCAGCGCCACAAGCCGCCTGCC
>CALAKR010000143.1 GCA_937923225.1 uncultured Aquabacterium sp.
GAAGTACCCCGTCACGCCTTGCAGCATCAGCGCGGTGAGCATTCCCTGGTGCAGGTAGTAGCACCAGTAGGGCAGGTAGCGGCGCATGTCAGAAGGTCGCCTTCACGCTCAAGCCCAGCTCGCGCCCCGGCCCCGGTTGGGCGAACTGCTGGCCCGGCGCGGATTCGTAGGCATAGGTGCGGTACAGCTTGTCGCCAAGGTTGTTGCCGTACAGGGCCAGCTCCAGGTCAGGCTGCGGCAGCCAGGCCAGGCGCGCGTCGAGCAGGCTGTAGCCACCCTGGGACACCTGGTTGTCGACATCGAAGTAGTGCTTGCCGATATAGCTGACCCCGGCACTCGGGCGGATTTCCCCCAGCAGGCCGTCGAAGAACAGGCTGTGTTCCACCGAAGCGCGCAGGCTGCGCTGCGGGGTGAAGGTCAGATGATTGCCCTGGCGTGCGGAGTCGAGCATGCGATTGCGGTTGAGCGTGCCGGCCATGCGCACACGGGTGGCATCACTGGCCTGCCAGTCGAGGGACAGTTCCGCGCCTTCGCTGCGCGCCTTGCCGATGTTGGCCAGGGACTGGGTGCCGGTACCGGCATCGCCGATGAACT
Organism: uncultured Aquabacterium sp.; assembly: GCA_937923225.1. Taxonomy (GTDB): domain Bacteria; phylum Pseudomonadota; class Gammaproteobacteria; order Burkholderiales; family Burkholderiaceae_C; genus Aquabacterium. The sequence goes on from CALAKR010000143.1 coordinate 595, forward strand.
GCTGCACATCGTCGATATCGATGCGGTACAGCGCACCGTTCAGCCAGGCGCGCTTGTCCAGCAGGCTGGCCTTGAAGCCGACCTCCATGTTCAGCGACTTCTCCGGCGAATAGGCCACGGCATCCGGGGTGATGGCGCCGATGCGGTTGTAGCCGCCGGCCTTGAAGCCCTTGCTCACCGAGGCGTAGAGACGGGTGTCCGGAGTGGCCTGGAAGCCCAGGGCGATCTTCGGCGTGGTGCTGGTGAAGCGGTCGTTGCCGCTGTAGTTGAACCCCGGGGTGTACAGGGCGTTTTGCTGGACGTAACGGGTGTCGGCCTTTTCTTCGCTGTGGCGGGCGCCGAGGGTCAGGTCCCAGCGCGGTGCCAGGTGCCAGGTGAAGTCGCCGAACACGGCTTTTTCGGTGTTCTCGATACGGCTGTCGGCCTGGCCGTAGATGCCGAACAGCGGTGCGCTGCTGTCGGGTTCGCGGCGCGAGTGGCTTTTGCTGTTCTGCCAGTACAGGCCGGTGACCAGGTCCCAGGCGCGGTCCTGGCCCTGGGTAGCCAGGCGCAGTTCCTGGCTGAGGGTGCGCTGGGTTTCCGGCCAGAGGAAACCGAGGTCGCCGAACAGGCGTTCATGCCGGTAGTTCTGCAGGGCGCTGATGGCGGTCAGGCGCCAGCTGTCGTTGAGGCTCCAGTCGATGGTGGCACTGCTGCTTTCCACGCGACGGGTATAGACCGACTCCTGCAAGGGCACGCTGGCCCGGCGCTTGCCGTAGGTGGCGTCGGCCAGGTACTGCTCGTCGTAGGAGCGCAGTTTGTCCCGGGCATAGGCCAGGCGCAGGCTGAGGTCTTCATTGGCCTTGAACAGCAGGCCGAGCCGGGCACCGCCGTTGTCGCTGTCGCCGTGGTGCTCGCTGCGGGTCAGCTCGCCGTCGGTGTCTTCGTGGTAGACCGTGCCTTGCAGGTACAGGCGTTCGCTGACCAGCGGCGTCGAACCGCTGGCGGCGACCTGCCGGTGCAGATTGCTGAAGCGGCTTTGCAGGGTGGCGCGCGGGGTGTCGTCCGGCTGGCGGGTGGTGATGTTCAGCGCACCGGCGTGGGCGTTGCGGCCATACAACGTGCCTTGCGGGCCCTTGAGCAACTCGATCTGCTCGATGTCCAGCAACTCCTGGTTGAAGGTGCCCAGGTACTGCGGCACGCCATCGATATAGATGCCCACCGGCGCGTTGTATGGGTCGGACGAAGAGATGCCGCGCAGACTCAGGCTGGGGAACAGGTCGGCGCCGGTGTTGCGCACCAGCAATTCGGGGAAGACCCGTTCCAGCTCGCCGCTGCGGGAAACGTTGGCCTGCTCCAGATCCGCCGGGGTAGCGACGGAGAGGGCGAGGTCGGTCTGGTTCTGGTTCTGCACGCGCTTGTTGGCGGTGACCTGCAATTCCGGCAGGGTCACCACGGTGTCGGCGAAGGCAGTGGGGGACAGGGCGCACAGCACCGCAAGGCTGAGAAGGGAGCGTTGCATCGGAAATAACCTGAGGCGTGAATGATGGCCAGATGGTCGCGATCCGCGAACCGGCCTGCGCGCGCGATCAGGGTGTCGGTGCGCGCGATCGGGTCATTTGTTGATAGTCATTATCATTTGGTCTCTGGTTCGCCACGGTTGCGGTAATCGCTCGGGCTGATGCCGTGATGGCGGCGGAACACCTTGGCGAAGTGGCTGGCATTCGAGTAGCCCACCTCCAGCGCCGCATCCACCACCCGTTCGCCCCGTTGCAGGCGTTCGGCGGCCAGTTCCATGCGCACGTCCTGCAGCAGCGCATAGGCGCCCTTGCCGTAGTGCTGGCGGAAACCCTGCTTGAGCTTGCGCACATTGAGGGCCACGGCGTCGGCCAGGGCTTCGAGGGTCCAGGGCTCGGCGGGGCGGCTCTGCAGCAGCTCGCGGGCCTGTTCGATGCGTGTCCGGTCCCGCGCGCCGAGCACCGGCTGGGTGGCCCCGCTTTGCAGGTAGCCGACCATCTCGCCGAGCATTTCGAAGGCCTTGCCACGCAGGAAGATCTCCCGCGCCACCCCTTGCAGCGGGCAGTCGAGCATGGCCAGGCCGACCTTGCGCAGCACCGTCGGCGCGGGGAACTGCACCAGCCGCGCCTGGCCGTCGGCAGAGATGCGCCGCTCCCACAGCCCGGCCTGATCCAGCAGTTGCTGGTCCAGACCGATCCGGCTGAGAACC